>DASUZH010000322.1:0-6674 GCA_036376975.1 Burkholderiales bacterium
GCGCCGCCCGAGCCGAAGATGTGGCTCTCGTGGCCGCACTTCGGGCAGGTGTGGAACGACATGTTCTCGACGATGCCGAGGATCGGGATGCCGACCTTCTCGAACATCTTGAGGCCCTTGCGGGCGTCGATCAGCGCGATGTCCTGCGGCGTGGTGACGATGACCGCGCCGGTAACCGGCACCTTCTGCGCCAGCGTGAGCTGGATGTCGCCGGTGCCCGGCGGCAGGTCGACCACCAGGTAGTCGAGGTCGCGCCAGTTGGTGTCCTTGAGGAGCTGCTCGAGCGCCTGCGTCACCATCGGGCCGCGCCACACCATCGGCGTGTCGATGTCGATCAGGAAGCCGATCGAGCTGGCCTGCAGGCCGTGGCCCTCCATCGGCTCGATGCGCTTGCCGTCCTTCGATTCCGGCCGCCCGGCGATGCCGAGCATCATCGGCTGCGACGGGCCGTAGATGTCGGCGTCGAGCATCCCGACCGAGGCGCCCTCGGCGGCGAGCGCGAGCGCGAGGTTGACCGCGGTGGTCGACTTGCCCACGCCGCCCTTGCCGGAGGCGACGGCGATGATGTTCTTGATCCCGGGGACCAGCTTCACGCCGCGCTGCACGGCGTGCGCCACCACCTTCGAGGACACGTTGGCCGCCACGTTCGCCGCGCCGGCCGCCTTGAGCGCCTGGATCACCTGGCGGCGGATCGGCTCCTGCTGGCTCTTGCCGGGGTAGCCGAGCTCGATGTCGAGCGAGACGTCGCTGCCGGAGACCTTGATGTTGCGCGCCGAGCGGGTGGAGACGAAATCTTTTCCGGTGTTCGGATCGACCAGCTTGCGCAGCGCGTCCTGCACCTGGGTTTCATTCATGGACATCGTTGAAGTGTAAGCTAAAATCGCCCTCCCCCATGGCATCCCGCAAGCTCTTCGTCACCACCGCGCTGCCGTACGCGAACGGTCCGTTCCACATCGGCCACATCATGGAGTACATCCAGGCCGACATCTGGGTGCGGTTCCAGCGCATGCAGGGGCACGAGGTGCATTTCGTCGGCGCCGACGACGCGCACGGCGCGCCGATCATGCTCGCCGCCGAAAAGGCCGGCAAGACGCCCGAAGCGTTCATCGAGCCGATCGCCAGGGGGAGGAAAGCCTACCTCGACGGCTTCCACATCTCCTTCGACAACTGGCATTCGACCCACTCGCCGGAGAACACCGAGCTCTCGCAGGACATCTACCGCAAGCTGAAGCAGGCGGGGCTGGTGTACACGAAGCCGGTCGAGCAATTTTTCGACCCGGTCAAGGGCATGTATCTGGCCGACCGCTACATCAAGGGCGAATGCCCGAACTGCGGCGCAAAAGACCAGTACGGCGACGCGTGCGAAAACTGCAGCACGGTGTATTCCGCCACCGCGCTGAAGAACCCGTACTCGACCCTGTCCGGCGCGCGGCCGGTGCTGAAGAGCTCCGAGCACCACTTCTTCAGGCTGTCCGACCCGAAATGCCGCACCTTCATCCGGCAATGGCTCGAAACGGAAAAGCGATTGCAGCCGCAGGTCGTCAACAAGGCCAAGGAATGGCTCGACGGCGAGGGCGACAAGGCGCTGTCGGACTGGGACATCTCGCGCGACCCGCCGTACTTCGGCATCCGCATCCCGGACATCAAGGAAGAGAAGTACCTGTACGTCTGGCTCGACGCGCCGATCGGCTACCTCGCCAGCCTGAAGAACTATTGCGGCAAGAAGAAGCTGGATTTCGCCAGGCTGCTCGCCGACCCGAAGACGGAGCAGATCCACTTCATCGGCAAGGACATCATCTACTTCCACACCCTGTTCTGGCCGGCGATGCTGAAGTTCGCCGGCTACAAGATCCCCGACCACGTCTGGGTGCACGGCTTCATCACCGTGTCGGGCGACAAGATGTCGAAGTCGCGCGGCACCGGCATCAGCCCGCTGCGCTACCTCGAGCTCGGCATGAACCCGGAGTGGCTGCGCTACTACATCGCCGCCAAGCTCAACGCCAACGTCGAGGACCTCGACTTCAACCCGGAGGACTTCCTCGCCCGCGTCAACAGCGACCTGGTCGGCAAGTACGTCAACATCGCCAGCCGCGCCGCCGCCTTCATCTCGCGGCAGTTCGACGGTCAGCTTGCGGGGAAGGGCGACAACGCGAAGGATGCGTTGTCGATCGACACCGAGATCGCGTCGGCGTATGAAGCACGGGAGCTCGGCAAGGTGGTGCGCGAAGTCATGGCCGTCGCCGACCGCATCAATCAGCGGTTCGATCAGGCAAAGCCCTGGGAGCTGGCGAAGGACCCGGCCAGGCGCGACGAGCTGCACCGCGTCTGCAGCGACGCGATCCACGCCTTTTTTACCCTTACCGTCTACCTCGCTCCCATGCTCCCCGCGACCGCCGCGCGGGTCGCGCGCGAGCTGTTCGCGCTGGATCGCGATCTGCGCTTCGAGGACCGCAAGCTCCAGCCCGGCAGGATCCGTCCGTTCAAGCACCTCCTCACGCGCGTGGAGGAGAAGCAACTCGACCAGTTGTTCGACGTTCAGTCCGTGCCGCAGGCGACCGCGCCGCAGCGACACGCAGAGAAGCAGCAGGCAGCTGTCAAGGAGCAGGCCGTGACCGACCAGATAACCATCGACGATTTCAACAAACTTGACCTTCGTGTCGCCAAGATCACGAAGGCCGAGCACGTGGAGGGGGCCGACAAGCTGCTCAAGCTGACCCTCGACACCGGCGACGGCACGCGCACGGTATTTGCCGGGATCAAGTCGGCCTATGCCCCGGAGAAGCTGGAGGGGCGCCTGACGGTGGTGGTGGCGAACCTCGCCCCCCGGAAGATGAAATTCGGGGTCTCGGAAGGCATGGTTTTGGCCGCTTCCGGAGACGAACCGGGCATTTTTCTCATTTCCCCGGACACGGGAGCCCGGCCGGGCATGCGCGTAAAATAGCCCGGTCGCGGCCTGGAGAGCCGCTAACCGGCAGGGACAGCACAAACCGTGGTCGAGAGCACCAGCCGAACGCTGGTCTGCAGCGTCCTGTTCCTCGACATCGCCGAGTACACGAGGAAGCCGGTCGCCGAGCAGCTGCAGCTCAAGCAGGCCTTCAACCGCATCCTGGGCGAGGCGCTCGAGCAGGTGGCGCCGCGCGACCGCATCATCCTCGACACCGGCGACGGCGCGGCGGTGACCTTCATGGGCGATCCCGAGGACGCGCTGTTCTCGGCGATGGCGATGCGCGACATGTGCGGCACCGTGCCGGTGCGCCTGGGCGTCAACCTCGGCCCGGTGCGCCTGGTGAAGGACCTCAACGGGCAGATGAACATCATCGGCGACGGCATCAACGTCGCGCAGCGCGTGATGAGCTTCTCGCGCCCGAGCCAGCTGCTGGTGTCGCGCTCGTTCTACGAAGTGGTGTCGTGCCTGTCGCGCGACTACGCGAACCTGTTCCACCACGAAGGCTCGCGCACCGACAAGCACGTGCGCGAGCACGAGGTGTACTCGGTGGTGGGCGGCACGCCTTCGGTGCGCCGCGTGCCCGAAACCGAATCCAAGTTCTCCGCGCTGGCCTACGGCTCCGGCTGGCTCGCCGGGCCGGGCCCGCTCGGCCTGCGCCGCTCGTCGCTCGCCGCGGCGCCGCTGCTGTTCCTCCTGCTGATCGGGGTCGGCATGACCGCCCGCGCCGTGATGGGGTCCGGCGACAGCGAGCTGGCCGCGCCGGCGCCGAAGAAAGCCGCGCCCAAGGTGGCGAGCGCGCCGCCCGCCGCGCCCGCGCCGGCTGCGAAGCCGCTCGCCGAAGCGCCCAAGCCCAAGCCGGAAGCCGCCAAGCCGAGGGCGCCGGTCGAGAGCAAGCCCGTCGCCAAGGCGGAAAGGAAGGCGCCGCCGAAGCCGGTCGTGGTGGCGAGCGCGCCCGCCGCGCCGCCGGCGGCGGCCGCGCCCGCGGCGCCCGGCCGGATCGAGCTCGCCGTCAATCCCTGGGGCGAGGTGTTCGTGAACGGCAAGAGCCGTGGGGTGAGTCCCCCGCTGCGCACGCTTGAAATTCCTCCCGGCTCGCATACGATAGAGATACGCAACTCGACTTTCCCGAGCCATACGGAGAAGGTCGAGGTCAAGCCGGGGGACGCGGTGAAGATTCGACACAGATTCAGATGAGATGGGCTGCCGCCATCGCGCTCGCATTCCTGCTGGCGGCGTGCGACAGCGCGCCGTTCAAGCAGATTTCCGCCGACGCCAAGAGCGCCTGGGGCGAGCTCACCGGCCGCTCGGGCAAGGGCCAGGCCGCGCTCAACACCGGCCTCAAGCAATACGACGACGGCGAGTACCCGCAGTCCGCCAAGAGCCTGCAAGCGGCGCTCGACCAGGGCCTCTCCAGCAGGGACCAGGTCAACGCGCACAAGCACCTCGCGTTCATCCACTGCTCGGAGAACCGCACCGGCCGCTGCCGCGAGGAATTCCGCAAGGCGCTCGCCATCGATCCCGCCATGGAGCTCGCCCCGGCGGAGGCCGGCCACCCCACCTGGGGCCCGGTCTTCCGCTCGCTCAAGGCGGCCCGCTGAGCCGGTAAGGGGAACATGGAGCAACCGAAGCTCGGCCGCTACGCCATCCTGTCCGAGCTCGGGCGCGGCGCGATGGGCGTGGTGTACAAGGCGACCGACTCGGTGCTCGAGCGCACGGTCGCGATCAAGACCGTCAACATGAACCTGACGCAGGAGGAGGCGAAGGGTTACGAGGCGCGCTTCTACCAGGAGGCGCGCTCGGCCGGCAGCCTGAACCACCCCAACATCGTCACCATCTACGACGTCGGCCGCGTCAACGACGTGGTGTTCATGGCGATGGAGTTCATCGAGGGCGTCGAGCTGCGCAGCCTGTTCGCCGACGGACGCCCGCTGCCGGTCACGCAGGCCATCTCGGTCGCCGCGCAGGTCGCCGAGGGCCTCGCCTACGCGCACGACCATGGCATCGTGCACCGCGACATCAAGCCCGCCAACATCATGGTGGTGCCGACCGGGCCGGTGAAAATCACCGACTTCGGCATCGCGCGCATGCGCGCCTCCTCGCACGAGCTCACCCAGACCGGCATGATGCTCGGCTCGCCGAAGTACATGTCGCCCGAGCAGGTGATCGGCAAGCGCGCCGACCACCGCTCCGACCTGTTCTCGCTCGGCGTGATCCTCTACGAGATGCTGTGCGGCGGCACGCCGTTCAACGGCGAGAACGTCACCGCGCTGATGTACCAGATCGTCAACTTCGCGCC
Source organism: Burkholderiales bacterium (assembly GCA_036376975.1). Classification (GTDB taxonomy): domain Bacteria; phylum Pseudomonadota; class Gammaproteobacteria; order Burkholderiales; family SG8-39; genus SCGC-AG-212-J23. Next base: position 5,244 of record DASUZH010000322.1, read on the forward strand.
GCCGGCGCCGAGCACCGTGAACAGCGCGGTGCCGGAGCTGCTCGACTACATCGTCGCCAAGATGCTCGCCAAGCCGATCGACGAGCGCTACCAGAGCGGGCACGAGGTGGCGCGCGACCTGCGCCAGTGCGAGCAGCAGCTCGGCGTCAATGTCGCCGCGACCGGCCTGCGGCCGGCGGTCGCCGGCCTCGCGAGCGGCGCCAAGCCCGAGCTGGTGGTGACGCACGCCGAGGCGAAGGTGATGGCGCAGACGCTCAACCGCACGCGCGGCGTGGACGCGGCCGAGCCGGCCGCCGCCGCCACCGCCTCCGAGACTGCGGCGTCGCCGGCGCGCGGCGTGTCGCATTCCTTCGACTCGCTGGAAGCGACGCAGCGTCTCGCGGTTCTGACCGGCACCGCCGCCGCGGCCTTGTCCGCGACCAAGACCACGCCGCTCGCGGGGACCGCCCCCGGCACCATCGAGGTGGGCCCGACGCCGGCGGCGGTGGTGGAGGATCGCCAGACCGCCACTCAGGCGATCGGCTCGATCCCGCGCCCGGTGGCGCGCACCGGCTGGCGCCGGCGCGACTGGCTGCTGGTGGGAGGCGCCGCCCTCGCCGGCCTGCTCGTCGCAGGCAGCATCGTCAAAAAATAGGGACAGACCCTATTTTTCGGAACGCGCAGCTATAGAAAAATAGGGTCTGTCCCTATTTCTTACGGCTTGCCGCCGCAGTTCGCCGGCATCGCGGCGACCGGGTAGCCCTTGCAGGTCCACGCCACCTTGCTGCCCGGCATCGCCGGCGTGAGCGTGACCTCGATCGCGTTTTTCTCGTTCCAGCCGCGGATCGCGCCGTTCTCCGACACCAGCCACTTCAGCTCGCCGTGCTTGGCATCGTTGCGCGCAGCGATCTTGAGGTCTTTGCCGGAGCCGCCGAGATTGCCGGCCTTCTCCGCGCGCTCGGTCACCTGCTTTTGAGCGTCGGCGACGCCGTTGAGCAGCGCCTCGGCGGCTTCCTTGATTTCCTTTCCCGCCATCTGCGGCAGGACCACGGCGACGACCAGGAATCCGGCCAGGGCGAGGCCCGCCACCATCAGAAGGACAATGCGCATACCTGTACTTCCCCCCGTTTTCTTCGCGCTGCGAGCTTACCATGGGGTCCAATTCGATTGACATGGGCACCCGCCAGCTACGCATCACCGGCACCGTGCAGGGCGTCGGCTATCGCTACGCGTTCGAGCGCGAAGCGCTGCGCCTCGGCGTCACCGGCTGGGTGCGCAACCGCGCCGACTCGAGCGTCGAGGCGCTGATCCAGGGCGACGACGCGGCGCTCGATGCGCTCACCGCCTGGGCGCGCCGCGGCCCGGCGGCAGCGCGCGTCGCCTCCGTCACGGCGCAGCCGCCGGCGGCGCAGGACGACCGCCCCTACCCGCGCTTCGAGATCCGACCGACCG
>DASUZH010000323.1:0-7902 GCA_036376975.1 Burkholderiales bacterium
ACCAGCAGCACCACCCACAGCAGGCGGTTGGAAAGGTCGCCCCACAGCAGCGTGGTGATGACGATCGACACCAGGATCAGCGCGCCGCCCATGGTCGGCGTGCCGGCCTTGGTGAGGTGCGAGCGCGGGCCGTCGTCGCGCACCGCCTGGCCGATCTTGTACGCGGTCAGCTTGCGGATCACGTAGGGGCCGAGGATCAGCGACACCGCGAGCGCGGTGAGGCAGGCGAGCACCGCCCGCAGCGTGATGTAGTTGAAGACGTTGAACAGGCGGACGTCCTTCGCCAGCCATTGCGCGATCTCGAGCAGCATCAGTGCCCTCCCTGCGCGGCGCCCGTGAGGGCGGCGACGACGCGCTCCATCTTCATGAAGCGCGAACCCTTGACCAGAATGGTCCTGCCCTCGATGCCCGGAACCAGCTCATCGAGCGAAGCGAAATGGCGACCGGCCGCGCCGAACGCCTCCACCGCGTGCTTCGTAGCGTCGCCCAGCGCGTAGAGATGGGTGATTTTTTTCGAGAATGCATAAGAACCCACTTCGCGATGGAACGCATCTCCCTGCGTGCCCACCTCGCCCATGTCGCCGAGGACCAGCGCGGTCGGCGCCGGGCACGAGGCGAGCACGTCGATCGCGGCGCGCACCGAGTCCGGGTTGGCGTTGTAGGTGTCGTCGATGACGGTGGCGCCGCTCTTCGCCTGCTTGATCTGCAGGCGGCCGGCGTAGGGCCGGAATGCGCTCAGCCCGCGGCAGATGGTTTTCTCGCCGATGCCGGCCGCGACGGCGCAAGCGGCGGCCGCCAGCGCATTGCGCACGTTGTGCAGGCCGGGAATGGCGAGCGTCGCCTTCGCCTTGCCGCCGGCGCGGATCTCGATCTCGCTCGATAGCGGCTGCAGGCTGTAGCTGCCGGTCACCGCGGCTTTCGCGTCGAGCGCGAAATCCACCACCCTGCGCCCGCCCGCCGCCTGGCGGAAGAACGCAACCTGCGCGTCGTCCGCGTTGATCACCGCGACGCCGTCGGGCGGCAGCGCGCCGAACACGCTGGCGTTCTCGGCGGCGACTTCCTGCACCGAGCGCATGAACTCGAGATGCTCGCGCTGCGCGTTGTTCACCAGCGCGACGGTCGGCTGCGCGATGCCGGCGAGATAGGCGATCTCGCCCTTGTGGTTCATGCCGAGCTCGATCGCGCACCAGCGGTGGCGCTCGCCCATGCGCAGCAGGGTGAGCGGCAGGCCGATCTCGTTGTTCAGGTTGCCGGCGGTGGCCAGCACCTCGTCGTCGCCGGCGTGCGCGCGCAGGATCGCGGCGAGCATCTCCTTGACCGTGGTCTTGCCGTTCGAGCCGGTCACCGCGATCAGCACCGGGGCGAACTGCGAGCGCCAGCCGCGCGCCAGCGCGCCGAGCGCGAGCTTGGTGTCCTCGACGATGGCCACCGGCAGGTGGAACTCGCCCTGGTGGCGCCGATCGACCATCGCCGCGCTGGCGCCGGCGCCCTTCGCCTGGCGCAGGAAGGCATGGCCGTCGAAGCGCTCGCCGCGCAGCGCGACGAACAGGTCGCCCGCGCGAATCGTCCGCGTGTCGGTGGATACGCCGGTGAAGCGCGGGTCGCCGCCGCTGGCGCGGCCGCCGGTCATGGCGGCGGCTTCGGCTAGGCTCATCATTGCGTTCCCCGCCTTGCCACCGCGGCGCTCGCCACGGCGGCGTCGGAGAACGGCAGGCGACGCCCGGCGATCTCCTGGTAGTCCTCGTGGCCCTTGCCGGCGATCAGCACCACATCGCGCGGCGCGGCCTCGCCGATCATTCTCTCGATCGCGCGCGCCCGGTCGACCTCGCTCTCGCCTGCTGCGATCTGCTCGATGATCTTCAGAGGATCTTCGCTGCGCGGGTTGTCCGAAGTGACCAGCACCCTGTCGGCGAGCCGCATCGCGACCGCTCCCATCAGCGGCCGCTTCCTGGCGTCGCGATCGCCGCCGGCGCCGAACACCACGCCGAGGCGCCCGCCCCGCTGCTGCGCCACCGGACGTAGAGCTTGCAACACCTTGTCGAGCGCGTCGGGCGTGTGGGCATAGTCCACGATGACCAGCGGCTGGTCGGCGATCCGCTGCATCCGCCCCGGAACGGACGGCAGATCGGCGACCAGCGCCATCGCTTCCTGCCTTGCCAGTCCGTACGCCAGCAGGCAGCCGAGGACGCCGAGGGCGTTGGCGAGATTGAAGCGCCCGACCTGCCGCGTGTGGTCCGGCGGCAGCAGCTTCGCCGGGAGGTATTCGTCGACGCCCACCGCCGCGCGGTCGGCGAAGCCGTAGCCGATCACGCGCAGCCTGCCCTTCAGCCGCCGCGCCAGCCGCGCGCCCACCATGTCGTCGAGGTTGAGCACCGCTGCGCCGAGCCCCGGCATGTCGAACAACTTCTCCTTCGCCGCCGCGTACGCCTCCATCGAGCCGTGGTAGTCGAGGTGATCGTGCGAGAGATTGGTGAACAGCGCGCAGTCGAACGCGACGCCGTTGACCCTGCCCTGCTCCAGCCCGTGCGACGACACCTCCATCGCTACCGCCTGCTTTTTCTCGTCGACGAATTTCTTCAGTAGCGCCTGGACTTCAAGCGCGTCCGGAGTCGTGTTCGGCAAGGGATGGAGGGAACCGGGGGTACCGAAGCCGAGGGTTCCGATCACGGCGGTGGGGAGTTGCCGGCCGAGCGCGGTCGCGATCCACTGGCTGCACGACGTCTTGCCGTTGGTTCCGGTGACACCGCACGTCCACAGCGCTTCGGAAGGATTGCCGTGGAACTCCGCCGCCAGCGTGCCGGCCTGCTGCTTGAGCCCGACGACCGCGGCGTTCGGCACGCGCCACTCGTCGCGCCACGCGAAGCCCGACTCTTCCCACAGCACGGCGGCCGCGCCCCGGCGCAGCGCGTCTTCTATATGGGCGCGCCCGTCCGCCGCCTCGCCGGGATAGGCGAAGAAGGCCACGCCCGGAGCGCAGCGGCGGCTGTCCGACGCCAGCCGCTCGATCATTGCTCCTTGCGCGGCGAGGCGCCGCAGGAGTCCGGGTGCGCTCGTCGACACGGCTCGCCCATCAGGTGCTTTCCTTCGCTTCCTGCCAGCTGCGCGGCAGCTCGACCGGCTCGAGCGGCGCGTCGTGCGGCACCCCGAGCAGGCGCAGCGCGCCCTGCATCACGTGCGAGAACACCGGCGCCGCGACCGCGCCGCCGTAGTGCTCGCCGGCCGAGGGCTCGTCGATCATCACCGCCACCACCAGCCGCGGCGCGGAAGCCGGCGCCAGGCCGGCGAAGGATGCGAGGTACTTGTGCGCGGCATAGCTGCCGTTTTCCAGTTTGTGCGCGGTGCCGGTCTTGCCGGCGACCCGCCAGCCCATGATGCGGGCGCGCGGGCCGGTGCCGCCCGGCTGCACCGCGGCCTCGAGCATCGCGCGCACCGCGCGCGCCGAGCCGCTCGACAGCACCTTCTCGCCGCCCGCCTCCGCGGTTGTTTTGACCAGCGTCAGCGGGACCAATTCCCCGTCGCGCGCGAACACGGTGTACGCGCGCGCGAGCTGCACCAGGCTCACCGAGATGCCGTGGCCGTAAGCCATGGTCGCCTGCTCGATCGGCTTCCAGGTCTTGTGCGGGCGCAGGCGGCCGGCGGCCTCGCCCGGAAAGCCGAGCTGCGGCTGCGCGCCGAAGCCGACGCGTTGGAACAGGTCCCACATCGCCTCGCGCGGCATGGCGAGCGCGACCTTCGCCGCGCCGACATTGGACGATTTCTCGATCACCTGCGACAGGCTGAGCGACGACGCGGGATGCACGTCGTGGATCGTGTAGTTGGCGATGGTCAGCCGGCCGGGGGCGGTGCTGACCAGGGTCGCCGGCGTCACCTTGCCGGTCTCGAGCGCGAGCGCGGCGGTAAACGGCTTCAGCGTCGAGCCGGGCTCGAACAGGTCGGTGATGACCCGGTTGCGCAGCTGGGCGCCGGTGAGGCGGGCGCGGTTGTTCGGGTTGAAGGACGGGTAGTTCGCCAGCGCGAGGATTTCGCCGGTGCGCACGTCGATGGCGACCAGGGCGCCCGCCTTGGCGCGATGCTCCTGCACGGCCGCCTTCAGCGTGCTGTAGGCGAGGCTCTGGATCTTGCCGTCGATCGACAGCGTCAGGTCGGCGCCGTCCTGCCCGGCGCGGATCGACTCGACGTCCTCGACGATGCGTCCCAGCCGGTCCTTGATCACGCGGCGGCTGCCCGGCTTGCCGCCAAGGGTTGCCTGGTAGGCGAGCTCGATGCCCTCTTGGCCGGCGTCGTCCACCCCTGTAAAGCCCACCAGGTGAGCAGTCACTTCGCCACCGGGGTAGTACCGCCGGTATTCGCGCTGCTGATGGATCCCCTTGAGGTTCAGCCCCGCGACGGCGTCGGCGGTTTCCGGCGCCACCTGCCGCTTCAGGTACACGAAGTCGCGCGAACGGTCGGCGAGGCGCTTGTCGAGCTCGCGCGGCTCGATGGCGAGCAGCGCGGCGAGCTTCCGCTTTTCGCCCGCCGAAAGCTCGGTGTCGCCGGGCAGCGCCCAGATCGATTTCACCGGGGTCGACACCGCCAGGGCCTCGCCGTTGCGATCGAGGATCCGCCCGCGCGTCGCCGGCACTTCGATGACGCGCGAATAGCGCGCGTCGCCCTTCTCCTGCAGGAAGTCGGTGCGCAGCGTCTGCAGGTAGAGCGAGCGGCCGGCCAGCACCGCGAACGCGACGAGCAGCGTCGACATGACGAAGCGGGCGCGCCACACCGGCAGGCGCACCGGGCCGGCGTTGACCGCCTTGGCGGCTCTCACCGTGCCGGCTCCGGCCGCACGATGCGCACGCGGCGCGGATCGGGCGCGCGCAGGCCGAGCTTGCGCGCGGCGATGTTCTCGACGCGCGTATGCAGCGCCCAGGTGCTCGCCTCGAGCTGCAGCTGGCCGTATTCCACGTCGAGCTGGCGCGCGCGGCCCTGCTCGCGCTCGAGCTCGGTGAACTGCTTGCGCGCCCGGTGCTGGGAAGTGACGAGCCCGATCGCGCAAGCGACGAGAACCGCGAGGAGGAGGAGGTTCAGTTTCGCCACCGCGCGTCGGGCTCGATTCGATTATTCGGTACGTAAGGCGCCGCGGTGCGCTCGGCCACCCGCAGGGTGGCGCTGCGCGCGCGCGGATTGCTGCGGATTTCGGCATCGGCAGGCTTGGCTCCCCGGCCGATCAGCTTGAGCGCCGGTTGTGGCATTTCGCTGGCGCGCAGCGGCAATTCCCGGGGCAGCTGCGGGCGCGCCTGGCCCTGGAAGAAGCGCTTGACGATGCGGTCCTCGAGCGAATGGAAGCTGATCACCGCCAGGCGCCCGCCCGGGGCCAGGTGCTGCACCGCCTGCGGCAGGCTCAGCGACACTTCCTCAAGCTCCCGATTGACGTGAATCCGTATAGCCTGAAAGGTGCGCGTCGCCGGGTCCTGGCCCGGCTCGCGTGTGCGGACCGCCTGACCCACGAGATCGGAAAGTTGGCGTGTGCCGCGGAGTGGTTCGCGGACGCGAGCAGCAACAATCGCCGCTGCAATCTGTTTAGCAAACCGTTCTTCGCCATACCCCCGTATCACCTCCCGGATTTCTTGTTCTTCTGCCTGCGCCAGCCATTGCGCCGCCGAGACGCCGCTCGTCGGGTCCATGCGCATGTCGAGCGGCCCGTCGCTGCGGAACGAGAAGCCGCGCGCCGCGTCGTCGAGCTGCGGCGACGAAACGCCCAGGTCGAACAGCACGCCGTCGGCGCGCAGCTCGCCCAGCGCCTCGGCCAGGCGCGAAAAGTTCATTCTGAAAAAGGCGAAGCGCGGATCGGCGATGGCGCGCGCCGCCTGCTCGGCCGCCGGGTCGCGATCGAGAGCGATCAGCCGCCCCCCGCTGCCCAGCCGCTCGAGGATCGCGCGGCTGTGCCCGCCGCGCCCGAAGGTGGCGTCGACATAGGCGCCGCCGGGCCGGATGGCGAGCGCTTGAATCGCTTCTGCGGCGAGGACGGGAGTGTGCATGCGCGGCCCTCAAAGCGAGAACCCCTCCATGCCGGGCGGCGGCGCCGCCGGGCCGGCGAGGGCCTGGCCGAGCTTGGCCGACCAGACGCCGGAGTCCCACAGCTCGAAATAGCGCCCCTGCCCGACCATCATCGCCTCGCGCTCGAGGCGGGCGTGCTGGCGCAGCGCCGGCGACAGCAGGACGCGGCCGGAGGCGTCGGGCTCGATGTGCTCCTCGAAGCCGAGCAGAAGGCGCTTCCACCAGCTCGCCTGCGGATTGAAGCTGGGAAACTCCTCGACGCGCGAGCGCACCGGCTCCCACGCCGCCTCGGGATAGATCAGCACGCAGCCGTCCGGGTGCGCGGTGAGCACCAGCGACGCGCCGCCGTCGAGCAAAGCTCCGCGGTGACGCGTGGGGATGGCGATGCGCCCCTTCGCGTCGAGCGTGATGACCGCGGCTCCGTGAAACGATCCACCCATGAGGTAGCTTTTCCCACTTTTTTCTACCTTTTGCCACTGTACGGGCAAACGAGCTAGGGCGTCAAGGAGTTTTGCCAAGTCCGACAACCACTTAGCAACGTTTTTGGAAGTCGAATCTCCCTTTGTGAATAGCACTAATAATCAATAGGTTGTTTTTTTAAGTGAAAGTGGGTTCTGAAGACTTTCCGGTAATCGGGCGATGCCATAATTTCGCCCCTGATGATCAACAAAGTCGTCGCCAGCCCGGAAGCCGCCCTCGCCGACATCCCCGACGGCGCCACCATCATGATCGGCGGCTTCGGCAACGCCGGCATGCCCGCCGCGCTGATCGACGCGCTGATCGCCCAGGGCGCGCGCAATCTGACCGTGGTCAACAACAACGCCGGCAACGCCGACGCCGGGCTCGCCGCGCTGATCGGCGCGAAGCGCGTGCGCAAGATCCTCTGCTCGTTCCCGCGCCAGGCCGACTCCTGGCATTTCGACAAGGCCTACCGCGCCGGCGAGATCGAGCTCGAGCTGGTGCCGCAGGGCACGCTCGCCGAGCGCATCCGCGCCGCGGGCGCGGGCATCGGCGCGTTCTTCACGCCGACGGCGCACGGCACCAAGCTCGCCGAGGGCAAGGAGACGCGCCGCATCGGCGATCGCGACTACGTGCTCGAGTATCCGATCCACGCCGACTACGCGCTGATCAAGGCCGACCGCGCCGACCGCTGGGGCAACCTCACCTACCGCATGACGGCGCGCAACTTCGCGCCGATCATGGCGGCTGCGGCGAAATGCACCGTGGTGCAGGTGCGCGAGATCGTCGAGCTGGGCGGCATCGACCCCGAGGTGGTGGTCACGCCCGGCATCTTCGTCAAGCGCGTAGTGAAGGTCGCCGCGACACTGAGAAAGGCCGCCTGATGAAAAAGCTCGACCGCAACCAGATGGCCGCGCGCGTGGCGCGCGACATTCCCGAGGGCGCCTACGTCAACCTCGGCATCGGCCTGCCGACCCTGGTGGCCGATTTCCTGCCCAAGGGACGCGAGATCATCCTGCACAGCGAGAACGGCGTGCTCGGCGTCGGGCCGAAGCCGGCGCCCGGGCAGGAGGACGAGGACCTGATGAACGCCGGCAAGGAGCCGGTGACGCTGCTCACCGGCGGCGCGTACTTCCACCACGCCGACTCCTTCGCCATGATCCGCGGCCGCCACCTCGACTTCGCGGTGCTGGGCGCGTTCCAGGTCTCGGTGGCGGGCGACCTCGCCAACTGGCACACCGGCGGCGCCGACGCGATTCCCGCGGTGGGCGGCGCGATGGACCTCGCCGTCGGCGCGAAGAAGGTGCTGGTGATGATGGAGCACCTGACCAAGAAGGGCGAGAGCAAGATCGTCGAGCGCTGCACCTACCCGCTCACCGGGGCGCGCTGCGTCGACCGCATCTACACCGA
>DASUZH010000324.1:0-2004 GCA_036376975.1 Burkholderiales bacterium
GTGATGCCGGCCGAGATCAGCACCTTCGCCAGCCCGGCGATGGCCCACAGCAGCAGCACGCCGATGAACAGCAGTCCCATCAGGAAGGCCTCGCGGGCGAGCTCGATGTCGAACGCCCGGCCGTCGAGCGTGCCGCGCGTCGCCTGCATGTACTCGGTGCCCTGGCCCATCAGGGCGCCCACCCAGGGCATGCTGCCCGGATTCTCGATCAGCGCGAACACCAGCCAGGCGGCGTAGAGCGCGATCGCGCTGCCGGCGAGCACGCACAGCGCGCCGATCGCGGCCGCAACCAGGACGATGGCGCGGATCGCCGCCTCGGCGGAAAAAGAAAGGGGCGCCGCAGCGCCCCTGGGATCCTGGTTCATTGAAACCGCATCAGACGATGTCGAGGTGCTCGATGCCCTTGCTCAGGTCCTTGCCCTTCGCGTCCTTGCTGTTCAGCTTGATGTTGAGGCGCACCTCGTTGGTGGAGTCGGCGAAGCGCAGCGCGTCCTCGTAGCTGATGCGGCCGGCCTCGTACAGGTCGAACAGGGCCTGGTCGAAGGTCTGCATGCCGAGCTCGCGCGACTTCTTCATGATCTCCTTGATCTCGTGGATCTCGCCCTTGAAGATCAGGTCGGAGATCAGCGGCGAGTTGAGCAGCACCTCCACCGCCGCGGCGCGGCCCTTGCCCTCGCGCACCGGGATCAGGCGCTGCGAGACGACTGCCTTGAGGTTGAGCGACAGGTCCATCAGCAGCTGCTGGCGGCGCTCTTCCGGGAAGAAGTTGATGATGCGGTCCATCGCCTGGTTGGAGTTGTTGGCGTGCAGCGTGCCGAGCGCCAGGTGGCCGGTCTCGGCGAACGCCACCGCGTGCTCCATCACCTCGCGGTCGCGGATCTCGCCGATCAGGATCACGTCGGGCGCCTGGCGCAGGGTGTTCTTCAGCGCCGCCTCCCACGAGTCGGTGTCGACGCCGACCTCGCGCTGGGTGATGACGCAGTTCTTGTGCGGGTGCACGTACTCGACCGGGTCCTCGATGGTGATGATGTGGCCGTGCGAGTTCTCGTTGCGGTAGCCGAGCATCGCCGCGAGCGAGGTCGACTTGCCCGAGCCGGTACCCCCGACGAACAGCACCAGGCCGCGCTTGGTCATCGCCACGTCCTTCAGCACCGGCGGCAGCTTGAGGTCCTCGAAGTTCGGGATCGAGGTGGTGATCACGCGCAGCACCATGCCGACGCAGCCCATCTGCACGAAGCAGTTGACGCGGAAGCGGCCGATGCCGGACGGGTTGATGGCGAAGTTGCACTCCTTCTTCGCCTCGAACTCGGCCGCCTGCTTGTCGTTCATCACCGCGCGGCACAGCATCGCGGTGTGCGCGGCCTGCAGCGGCTGCTGCGAGACCGGCGTCATCTTGCTGTCGATCTTCATCGCCGGCGGGAAGCCGGCGGTGATGAACAGGTCGGAGCCCCTCTTCGCGACCAGCGCGCGCAGAAGGTCGTAGATGAATTTGGTTGCCTGTTCGCGTTCCATCGGTTACGCCCCCGCGAAGTTGTCTTTGTTGGCGGCTTTGCCGCGCGCTTCCGCGCTCGAGATGATGTTGCGCGCCACCAGCTCCTGCAGGTTCTGGTCGAGCGTCTGCATGCCGATCTGGCGGCCGGTCTGGATCGCCGAGTACATCTGCGCGATCTTGTTCTCGCGGATCAGGTTGCGGATCGCCGGGGTGCCGATCATGATCTCGTGCGCCGCGCAGCGCCCCTGGCCGTCCTTGGTCTTCAGCAGCGTCTGCGAGATCACCGCGCGGATCGACTCCGAAAGCATCGCGCGCACCATCTCCTTCTCCGCCGCCGGGAAGACGTCGACGATGCGGTCGATGGTCTTGGCCGCCGACGAGGTGTGCAGCGTGCCGAACACCAGGTGGCCGGTCTCCGCGCCGGAGAGGGCGAGGCGGATGGTCTCGAGGTCGCGCATCTCGCCGACCAGGATCACGTCCGGGTCCTCGCGCAGCGCGCTGCGCAGCGCGTT
>DASUZH010000325.1:0-3786 GCA_036376975.1 Burkholderiales bacterium
GGACATCGGCCCGAGCGATTCGGCGAGCGCGGCGCGCTCGTCGCGCCGCGTCTGGCGCGGCAGCGGGGCCGGGCGCGGTCGCGGCAACGGCTTGCGGCGGGGCTCGGCGAGCGGCTCGACTCCTGCGATGGCCTTGCGGAAGTCCTCGTCGTCAGGCGGGCTGCGCATCGAGGAACTTCTCCGCGTCGAGCGCCGCCATGCAGCCGGTGGCGGCGCTGGTGACGGCCTGCCGGTAGACGTGGTCCTGCACGTCGCCCGCCGCGAACACGCCCTTGATGCTGGTCGCGGTGGCGAAGCCTTCGCGGCCGCCGCGCGTGACGATGTAGCCGTTCTCCATCTCCAGCTGCCCGGCGAAGATGCCGGTGTTCGGCGTGTGGCCGATGGCGACGAAGAAGCCCTTCGCCGCGATGTCGGTCTTGGCGCCGCTCTTCACGCCGCTCACGCGCACGCCGGTCACGCCGGAGGCGTCGCCCAGCACCTCGTCCACCACCGAGTCGAGCACCAGCTTGATCTTGCCCTCGGCGACGCGCTTCATCAGCTTGTCGATCATGATCTTCTCGGCGCGGAACTTGTCGCGCCGGTGCACCAGCGTCACGCTGCGGCACATGTTGGCGAGGAACAGCGCTTCCTCGACCGCGGTGTTGCCGCCGCCGACCACCACCACGTCCTGCCCCTTGTAGAAGAAGCCGTCGCAGGTGGCGCAGGCCGACACGCCCTTGCCCATCAGCTTCTGCTCCGAGGGCAGGCCGAGGTACTTCGCGGTCGCGCCGGTGGCGATCACCAGCGCGTCGCAGGTGTAGGTGGCGGAGTCGCCGACCAGGACGAACGGCTTCTCGCCCAGCTTCACCGTGTGGACGTGGTCGAACACCACCGCGGTCTCGAAGCGCTCGGCGTGCTGCTGGAAGCGCTGCATCAGATCCGGACCTTGCACGCCGCTTGCGTCGGCGGGCCAGTTGTCGACGTCGGTGGTGGTCATCAGCTGTCCGCCCTGGGCGATGCCGGTGACCAGCACCGGGCGCAGGTTGGCGCGCGCGGCGTAGACCGCGGCGGTGTAGCCGGCCGGGCCGGAACCGAGGATGAGGAGGCGGGCGTGGCGCGTGGTCATTTCTGGGATGCGAGCTTCTGGCTTTATACTGAATGATCCGATTCAAAATTATAAGAGCAGTTTTGCGGCACCCTGCGGGCGGGGAGGGCTGGCCATTCCGGGGAAGCTACAGCGGTTAATCCTTGCGGCGCTGCTCGCAGCGTGCTCGACGGCGCTCGCGCAGGCACCTAAGGCGCCGGCCGCGGACGCCTCGCCGCGCTTCGAGATCCGCCGCTTCGTCTTCGACGGCGCGTCGCTGGTGCCGGCCGAGCAGCTGGCGGAGGCGACCGCGGAGTTCACCGGCGCCGGGCGCACCTTCGCCGACGTGCAGCGCGCGCTGGAAGCCGTCGAGCGCGCCTACAGCGAGGCGGGCTACAGCGCGGTGCAGGTGGTGCTGCCCGAGCAGGAGCTGGAGCGCGGCGAGGTGCGCTTCCAGATCGTCGAGGCCAAGGTCGGCCGCGTGATCGTCGAGGGCAACAAGAACTTCACCGACGAGAACGTGCGCGCCAGCATCCCGGCGCTGGTGCCCGGGCGCGCGCCGAACATCAACGAGATCGCGCGCAACCTGCGGGTGGCGAACGAAAGCCCCTCCAAGCAGGAGACCGTGCTCCTGCGCAGCGGCCAGGAGGAGGCCACCGTCGACGCGGTGGTGCGGGTGGTGGACGAGAAACCGGTCAAGTTCAGCGCCTCGCTCGACAACACCGGCAACGCGCAGACCGGGCGGCTGCGGGTCGGCCTCGGCTTCCAGCACGGCAACTCCGGCGGCGGCGACGAAGTGATCACCATGCAGTACGTCTACGCGCCGTACACCGACGAGCTGAACGCCGCCGGCGAGCCCGACGACCTGACCATCATCCCCAACCGCAGGGTCACCATCCTCGGCTTCGGCTACCGCATTCCGCTCTACGCGCTCGGCGACGTGCTCGACTTCACCGCCGGCTACTCGAACGTCGACTCGGGCACGGTGGGCGGCATCTTCAACGTCACCGGCGCCGGCACCATCTTCGGCGCGCGGTACACGCGCAACCTGAACCGCATCGGCGACTACGACCACCGCTGGCAGTTCTCGCTCGACTACCGCAGCTACGACAACAAGGACGTCACCGCCGTCGGCGATCCGACCAACACCCAGCTGATCCCCGACGTCACCGTGCACCCGGTCACCGCGATGTACTCGGGCGTGGTGCGGCAGCAGGACGGCGAGGCCGGCTTCCAGATCGGCCTGTCGAAGAACATTCCGGGCGGCAACGACGGCGACGACGCGACGTTCTGCGCCTCGCGCAGCGACGGCGTCGGGCAGTGCGCCGGCGCGCAGTACACGATCTGGCGCTGGGGCTTCAACTACAACCGCGCGCTGGCGGGAGACTGGCAGGCGCGGCTGACGATGAACGGCCAGGTCACCGACGACATGCTGGTCACCGGCGAGCAGTTCGGCATCGGCGGGATGGATTCCGTGCGCGGCTTCTCGGAGCGCGAGGTCACCGGCGACTCGGGCTTTCGCGGCTCGGCCGAGGTCTACACGCCGGACTTCGGCGGCGTGAGCGGCGTCAGCGGCATGCGCACGCGCGCGCTGGCGTTCATCGACTGGGGCGGCACCTATCGCGTCAACCCCGCGCCGGGCGAGATCCAGCGCCAGCACATCTCCTCCGCCGGGCTCGGCATCCGCATCGGGCACAGCACGAACTTCTCGCTGCGCGCCGATTGGGCGATGGTCTGGAACGAAGGCGGCAACCAGGGCAGCGGCGACAGCCGGGTGCATTTCAGCCTCTCTTACGTTTTCTGACATTCGCGGCGTTCCGCCGCGCCGACTTAGAGCGGAAAATCAATCAGCTAGCGCAGCACGGCGGTGATCGGTCACACGTCGACCGTGACGTAATTCCTCAAGTGCGCTGCGGTGCGGGCGTAGCATCTCAAGGTTGGCATCCGTCGAAAAAATCGTAGACGGATCAGGGGGGTAAGTGCGGGTTTGGCAGCGTTCCCGGGGACGCCGGGATATGGGGGACGTCGCACGGCCACGGCCGTCACGCAACGCGCTCGCCTTCGCCATCAGCGCCGCATTCGCGGCCGGCGCACCGTCTGCACTCGCAAATCCTTCCGGCGCGACCATCGTGCGCGGCGGCGTGACGTTCTCCGTGAACGGCGGCGTGCTCACCGTCACCAACACGCCGGGCTCGATCATCAACTGGGCGCAGTTCTCGATCGCGCGCGACGAGATCACGCGCTTCATCCAGCAGCACGCCGCGAGCACCGTCCTCAACCGCGTCGTCGGCCAGAACCCCTCGGTAATCCTCGGCAGCCTGGTCTCGAACGGCCGCGTGTTCCTGATCAACCCGTCGGGCATCGCGTTCGGCCAGGGCGCGATGATCGACGTCGCCGGCTTCGCCGCCTCGACCCTCAACATTAGCGACGCCGACTTCGTCAGCGGTCGCCTGCGCTTCACGGGCAGCGGCGCGGAAGGCAAGCTCACCAACGCCGGCACCATCCGCACGCCCGAAGGCGGCCACGTCTACCTGATCGCGCCGAACGTCGAGAACCAGGCGACCGGCGTCATCACCAGCCCGAAAGGCGAGGTGGTCATCGCCGCCGGCAAGACCGTCGAGCTCGTCAACGCGCGCACCCCCGACCTGCGCGTCGAGTTCAACGCCCCCGACAACCAGGCAGTGAACGCCGGCGAGATCGTCGCCGCCTCCGGCAGCGTCGGC
>DASUZH010000326.1:0-4869 GCA_036376975.1 Burkholderiales bacterium
CAGCTTCTCGGCGGTGCTGGAACGCCTCGCGCAGCACCATTCGTACCTCGAGAACATGGCCGGACGGCTGTCGCACGAGCTGCGCACGCCGATCGCGGTAGTGCGCTCCTCGCTGGAGAACCTGAAGCTCGCGCCCGGCGCGGCCGGCCGGGAGGCGTCTACGTATATTGAGCGCGCGGAAGACGGGCTGCAGCGGCTGAACCGGATACTCGGGCGCATGACCGAAGCTTCGCGCCTGGAGGCCAGCTTGCGCACCGCGGAGCGCGAGCGCTATGACCTCGCCCCGGTGGTGCGCGGCTGCGTCGAGGGCTATCGCGTCGCGTATCCGAAGGCGGGATTCGCGCTCGCGCTGCCGGAGCGCCGCATGGAGGTGGAAGGCTCCCCCGACCTGGCCGCACAGCTGCTCGACAAGCTGGTGGAGAACGCGGTCGATTTCTCCCCTGCCGGCGAGCCGGTCCGGGTGGCGCTGGAGGAGGCCGGCGGCGAAGCGCTGCTGACCGTGCGGAACCGGGGCCCGGCGCTTCCCGAGGCGATGCGCGGTCGCCTGTTCGACTCGATGATCTCGGTGCGCGAAGCGCACGCCACCACCACTACCCCGCATCTGGGCATCGGGCTTTATGTGGCGCGGCTGATCGCCGAATTCCACGGCGGCAGCATTGCGGCGACGGACCTGCCCGAAGGTGGCGTCGAGGTCGGAGTGCGCCTGCCGCTCGCCTGGAAATGAGCGTCTACGACCTCGTCGTCATCGGCGGCGGAATCAACGGCACGGGCATCGCGCGCGACGCAGCCGGCCGCGGGCTTTCGGTGCTGCTGGTGGAGCGCGCCGACCTTGCGGCGGCGACTTCCTCGTCCTCCTCCAAGCTGATCCACGGCGGCCTTCGCTACCTCGAGCAGTACGAGTTCCGCCTGGTCGCGGAATCGCTCGCCGAGCGCGAGGTCCTCCTCAGGATCGCCGCGCACCTGGTCTGGCCGGCGCAATTCGTGATGCCGCACGTGCCCGAGCTCAGGCCGCGCTGGATGATCCGGCTCGGCCTGTTCCTGTACGACCACCTCGCCCGTCGCTCGCTGCTTCCCGGCTCGCGGGCGGTGCGACTCGACCAGCCGCCCTACGCTTCCGGCCTGAGACCCGACCTCCGCCATGGCTTCGTCTATTCCGATTGCCGCGTCGACGATGCGCGGCTGGTGGTGGCGAACGCCTGCGATGCGGCGGGCCGCGGCGCGCGCGTCCTGGTGCGGACGGAATGCCGCAGCGCGCAGCGCGTCGGCGGGGAATGGCGCGTCGAGCTGTCGAACGGCGAGACGGTGAGCGCGCGCGGGATCGTGAACGCCGCCGGTCCCTGGGTAAAGGGCGTACTCAACGAGCGCCTGGAGCAGCCGAGCAAGGACGCCGTGCGGCTGGTCAAGGGCAGCCACATCGTGCTGCCGCGCCAGTACCGGGGCGAGCACGCCTTCATCCTGCAGAACGACGATCGCCGCGTGATCTTCATGATCCCGTACCAGGAGCGCTACACGCTGGTCGGGACGACCGACGTGCCGCTCGAGGGCGAGCCTGCCGACGCGCAGGCGAGCTTCGAGGAAGTCGACTATCTGTGCCGCGCGGTCGGCCGCTATCTGGCGCGGGCGCCGCGGCCCGCCGACGTGGTCTGGCGCTACGCCGGAGTTCGACCTCTGTACGACGATGGTTCGGCCGATGCGTCATCGGTAACGCGCGACTACACCTTGCGGGTGGACGACGAAGCAGGCCGCGCTCCCGTCCTCTCCGTGTTCGGCGGCAAGCTCACGACCTATCGCACGCTTGCCGAGCAGGTGATGGCGAAGCTCGCGCCGTACTTTCCGCGCATGGGCGGGGCCTGGACGGCCGGCGCGCCGTTCCCGGGCAGCGAGTTCGCGAGCCGCGAACAGGCGCAAAGCGAGTTCTTCCACCGCTACCGCGGCAAGCCCGCCGAAGTCCTGCGCCAGGTGTTCCGGCGGCATGGGACGCGCGGCACCGAGGTGCTGGGTGACGGCGAATTCGGCGAGCATTACGGCGCCGGCCTCACCGAGCGCGAGCTGCGCTACCTGATGAAGCACGAATGGGCGCAAACCGCGGAAGATGTGCTGTGGCGGCGGACGAAGGCGGGACTGGACATGAGCGAGGCGCAGCGGCAGCGCGTCGCCGAGGCGATGGCGCGATGAAGCCGCTCGCCGAGCTCGATGCCCGTCCGGTCACGGCGTTGCTGTTCGACATCGACGACACCCTGACCACGGAGGGCAGGCTCACGGCCGACGCCTATGCCGCCTTGGAAGCGCTCAAGCGCGCGGGCAAGCTGGTGGTCCCCGTGACCGGCCGGCCCGCCGGCTGGTGCGACCACATCTCGCGCATGTGGCCGGTTGACGCCGTAGTCGGCGAGAACGGCGCGTTCTACTTCTGCTTTTCGGGCGGGCGCCTGGAGAAGCGCTTTCTGGACGACGCCGGTACGCGCGCCGCCAACCGCGCCAGGCTGGCCGCGATCGGCGAGCGCATCCTGCGCGAGGTGCCAGGCTGCGCGCTCGCCTCGGACCAGGCCTACCGCGAGGCCGACCTCGCCATCGACTACTGCGAAGACGTGGCGCCGCTGCCGCTCGCCGCCGCCGAGCGCATCGCCGCGCTGATGCGCGAGGCCGGGTTGAACGCCAAGATCAGCTCGATCCACGTCAACGGCTGGTTCGGCGCCTACGACAAGCTGGGCATGACGCGGCGGCTGTTCGCCGAGCGCTTCGGCTGGGACCTCGACGCAAGGAATCGCGAGGTGGTTTTCGCCGGCGACTCGCCGAACGACGCGCCGATGTTCAGCTATTTCGCCAACTCGGTCGGCGTGGCCAATCTGCGCCGCTTCGACGATCTCGCGTTCGACCGCCCGAAGTACGTCACCCGCGGCGAGTCGGGCGCCGGCTTCGCCGAGCTGGCACGGCACCTCCTGCGGACCTGACATGGAATGGTGGCTCGCTTATCTCGCGATCGGCTTGATCGCGGGTTTCCTTGCCGGGCTGCTCGGAATCGGCGGCGGCGCGGTGATGGTGCCGATGCTGGTATTCGTGTTCAGCGCGCAGCAGCTTCCCGCCGGGCACCTGCTGCACGTCGCGCTCGGCACGTCCATGGCCACCATCGTGTTTACCTCGCTGTCGAGCATGCGCGCGCATCACGGACACGGCGCGGTCGACTGGCGCATCGCCCGCGCGCTGGCGCCGGGCATGCTGGCGGGCGCGTTCGGCGCCGCGTTGCTGGCCGGCGCGATTCCCACCCGGCCGCTCGCGATGATGTTCACCGCGCTGGTGTTTTTCGTCGGCACGCAACTGCTGCTCGACCTCAAGCCGAAGGAAACGCGCGAGCTTCCCGGGCCGGCCGGGGTATTCGCCGCCGGGGCGGTGATCGGCGGGATCTCCAGCCTGGCCGCCGCCGGCGGCGCCTTCCTCGCGATACCGTTTCTAGCCTGGTGCCGCGTGCCGCTGCGCCAGGCTATCGGCACCGCTTCGGCGACCGGATTTCCGATCGCGCTGGCCGGAAGCGCCGGCTACATCGCCCAGGGATGGCATGCGCCGGGGCTGCCGCCGGGTTGCCTCGGCTATGTGTACCTGCCGGCGCTCGGGCTGGTGGTCGTCATGAGCATGCTGGCGGCGCCGTTCGGCGCGCGGCTTGCGCACCGGCTGCCGGTCAGGCGCCTGCGAATGATCTTCGCCCTGATGTTCTACGCGCTCGCCCTGCGCACGCTCACGACGCTCTGGTGATCAGGCGGCGCCGTACTTGGCGCGCAGGTCGGTCTTCAGCACCTTGCCCATGGAGTTGCGCGGCAGATCGGTCACGAACACCACGCGCTTGGGGACCTTGAAGTTGGCGAGCTTCGCCTTGACGTGCTCGATCACCGCCTTCTCGGTCAGCTGGGCTCCCGGGGCGAGCACTACCGCCGCCACCACCGCTTCGCCGAAATCGGCATGCGGTACGCCGAACACCGCCGACTCGTGCACCCCGGGGAGCTCGTCGAGCAGCATCTCGATTTCCTTCGGATAGACGTTGTAGCCGCCGGAAATCACCAGGTCCTTGGCGCGCCCGACGATCGACAGGTAGCCGCGCGCGTCGTACTTGCCGAGGTCGCCGGTGCGGAAGTAGCCGTCGGCGGTGAACTCCTCCTTGTTCTTCTCCGGCAGCTTCCAGTAGCCGGGCATCACGTTCGGACCGCGCACCTGGATATGCCCGGTCTCGCCCGCCGCCAGCGCGCGGTCGGCGTCGTCGACCACGCGCACCTCGACACCGGGCAACGGCATGCCGACCGTGCCGCCGCGGCGCTCGCCGTCGTATGGATTCGAGCTGTTCATCCCGGTCTCGGTCATGCCGTAGCGCTCGAGGATGGTGTGTCCGGTGCGCGCGCGGAACTCCTCGAACGTATCGAGCGCGAGCGGCGCCGAGCCGGAGACGAACAACCGCACGTGCGCGCATGCCGGCTGCGACAGCCCCGCTTCGGCCAGCAGCCGCACGTAATAGGTCGGCACGCCCATGAACACGCTCGCGCGCGCCAGGTGGTGCATCACCTCGCCGGCGTCGAACCTCGCCAGGAAGATCATGCGGCTCGCGTTGAGCAGCGCGGTATGCAGCGCGACGAACAGGCCGTGCACGTGGAACATCGGCAGCGCGTGCAGCAGGACGTCGCCTGGCTGGAAGCGCCAGGCGGCATGCAGCGCACGCGCATTCGAGATCAGGTTGCGGTGCGTCAGCATCGCGCCCTTCGGGCGGCCGGTGGTGCCCGAGGTGTAGATCAGGCAGGCGAGATCGTCGGCCGCGCTCGCCGCGGTGGCGAAGCTCGCCGGCTGTCCCGCCGCTGCGCCGCTCTCGAGCCGGTGCGGCACGTCCTTGAACCA
>DASUZH010000327.1:0-8736 GCA_036376975.1 Burkholderiales bacterium
GGACCCGGTCGAGTACCAGCTGCCCGGCGTGCTGCAGATCCCGGTCAACGAGCAGAAGGGCCTCACCTTCGCGCGCGGCCTGCGCTCGATCCTGCGCCACGACCCCGACCGCATCATGGTGGGCGAGATCCGCGACCCGGAAACCGCCGAGATCGCGGTGCAGTCGGCGCTCACCGGCCACCTGGTCTACACCACGGTGCACGCGAACAACGCGATCGACGTGCTCGGCCGCTTCCGGCACATGGGCGTCGACGCCTACAACCTGGTCTCGGCCCTCAACGGCGTGCTGGCGCAGCGGCTGGTGCGCACGTTTTGCAGGGCTTGCAAAGGCCAGGGCTGCGGCGAATGCAGGGGCACCGGATTCAAGGGAAGGAAGGCGATCGGCGAGCTGCTGGTGCTGAACGACGACCTGCGCGAGCTGATCGTGGCGCGGGCGCCGGCGCGGCAGCTCAAGGAAGCGGCGCGCGCCGCGGGCACCGTCCCGCTGCGCGAGGTCGCCATGCAGCTGGTGCAAGCCGGCGAAACCACACTCGAGGAGATCAACCGTGTCACTTTTGTGGCGTAGCAAGAAGACCCGCATCGGCCTGTGCGCCGACCGCGTCCTGATCTCGGGCGCGCAGGCGATTGCCGTTCCGAACGGCGAGTCGCCGCTCGATGTCATGAGCAGCGTCCTGTCGACCAGGAAGGAGCACCAGGTGAGCATCGTGCTCGCCGACTCGTTCGTGAAGTACATGCTGCTGCCGTGGAACGCGGCGCTGAAGACCGACGAGCAGTGGCTGGCGCTCGCGCGCCATCGCCTGGCGACGGTGTACGGCGCGCAGTCCGCCGAGTGGGAGGTGAAGCTCACCGCCACCGCGCCGCAGGGCGCGCGGCTCGCCTGCGCGATCGAGCGCAGCCTGGTCGCCGCGCTGGCGGAGCGCTGCGTCGCCGCGCGCGTCGACCTCACCTCGGTGCAGCCGTTCCTGGTCGCCGGCTTCAACCAGATCCGCGACCTCGCCGGCGCCGGCTCGTGCTGGCTGGTGGTCGAGGAGCCCGGCCGCCTGACCCTCGCCTACCTGCACCGCGGCGCCTGGATCGCGGTGCGCTCGCGCCGCGTCGACGCGCGCTGGCGCGAGGCGCTGCCCGAGATCATCGGGCGCGAAAGCGCCTGCCTCGCGCTGTCGGAAACCTGCACGCGGGTCGTGGTCTGCGCGCAGGAAGGCTTCGACACCGGCATGCACGAGGCCTTCCGCCTCGACGCGGTGAGCTACAAGGAGCTGGTCCTGGCATGAGGCATCGATATCCAAAACTCGATATCGATTTCCGCAAGTCCGCACGCGGCTCGCCGTGGGCCGGCCGCGTGCTGCTGGTCGCCGCCGCGGCGGTGGCGCTCGACACCGGGCTCGCCTACCGCGACGCGCGCCACCTGATCGACGCCAACAAGGCGGCGCTCGCGCAGGCCCAGCCCGCCTCGTCCGCTCCGCGCGCGTCGAAGGAGGAAGTCGCGCTGGCGCGCGAGACCGTCGACCGGCTCGCCATGCCGTGGGACGGCCTGTTCGGCGCGCTGGAGGCCGCGGCGGGCGACCAGGTCGCCCTGCTTTCGGTCGAGCCCGACCCGAAGGCCGGCAAGGTGACCATCCTCGGCGAGGGCAAGGACTACCTCGCCGCGCTCACCTACGTGCTGAACCTGTCGCGCTCCGAGGCGCTGTCCGGCGTGCAGCTCGTACGCCACGAGACCAAGCCCGACGACCGCGCGGTGTCGTTCTCGGTGTCGGCGACCTGGAAGGAGGGCGAACGATGATGAAGAACCTCCGGATCCGCCCGCTCGACCGGCTGTCCCTGCTGGTGCTCGCCACCGCGCTGGTGTTCTCGGCGCTGGTGGTGAAGCCGCTGGAGGAGCGCGGCCGCCTGATGCTCTCGCGCATCAGCCCGGCCGCCGACGGCGGCGCCGACGCGAAAGTCGCCGCGCTGTACCGGCTGCTGAAGAAGGAAGAGACGCCGACCGACTGGCTGGCCAAGCTCTACGGCATCGGCCGCGGCACCGGCATCGAGCTGCAGCAGGCCAGCTACACCACGCATGACTCCGGCGGCCGCATCAGCCGCTACGAGATCGTGCTGCCGGTGGCCGGCAGCTACTCGCAGGTGCGCGACTTCCTGAAGCGCGCCACCGCCGAGATCCCGGTGCTGTCGGTCGACCAGATGACGCTGAAGCGCGAGTCGCGCAAGGACGGCGCGCTGCACGGCGAGCTGCGCCTCACCCTGCACATGGTGCAGTCGTGAGGAAGCAGATCGCTTTCGCCGTGCTGTCGCTGGTGCTGCTCGCCGGCGTAGTGGTCGGGCGCGAGAAACCTGCCGAAGTCTTTCTGCAGGAAAAAACCTCCAGGCAGGTCGACTTCGACCTTTCCCGCCTGGAGAAGCGGGCAACCGACGCTCCGGCGGGCGATCCGTTCGCGCCGCGCAGCTTCGGCGCGCCCGAGGCGCCGGTCGCCGCCGCCCAGCCCAAGCCCGAGGCGCCGCCGATGCCGTTCCGCTACATGGGCAAGGTGGTCGACAACGGCGAGCTGGAGATCCTCCTGCTGCGCGGCGACGAGCACTTCGTCGTGCGCCCGGGCCAGAAGATCGACGCCGAGTACCGCCTCGACAAGGCGACCAAGTCGGCGCTCACCATCACCTACCTGCCGATGAAGACGCGGCAGACACTGGAAATCACGCCATGAAAAAGATCACCGCAGTGCTGCTCGCGCTCCTGCTCATCGGCTGCGCGGCGAACGAGACCTACCGCGACGGCCAGCGCGCGATGGAAGCCGGCAACACGCCCGAGGGCCTCGCGCTCCTGGAAGAGGCGTACCGGAAGAATCCCGACGACGGCGAGATCCGCACCGCCTGGATGCGCGCCAAGCAGATGGCGGTCGAGCGCTTCCTGCAGCGCGGCGACGCCGCGCGCAACGTCGGCGCGTGGGACCAGGCCGACGTGGCCTACGCCGAGGCGCTGCGCTACGAGCCCGACAATGCCCGCGCCAAGGCAGGTGTGGCTGCTGTATCCCTGGACAAGAAACACCAGGCCGTGCTCAGCGAGGCGGAAGCCGCGCTCAAGGCGGGTAACGAGAAGCTGGCCCTCGAGCAGGCGAGAAGCGTGCTCGCGGAGAACCCGTCCAATCGGGCCGCGCGCGCGATAGTGCGCAAGATCGAGGTGAAGGAGGTCAAGGCGCAGCAGATGTCGCCGCGGCTCAGCGCGGCGATGAAGAAGCCGATTACCATCGAGCTGCGCGACGCGCCGGTGCGCAACGTGTTCGAGCTGATCGCGCAGCGCGCCGGCCTCAACTTCGTCTACGACAAGGACATCCCGGCCGACGCGCGCGTCACCGTGTTCGTGCGCGACACCTCGATCGAGGACGTGCTCAAGTTCGTGCTGGTCACCGGCCAGCTCGACCAGCGCGTGCTGAACGAGAACACGCTGCTGATCTACCCCAACACGCCGCAGAAGACCGCCGCCTACAAGGAGCTGGTGACGAAGAGCTTCTTCCTCGCCAACGCCGACGCGAAGCAGACCGCCAACCTGGTGAGGAGCGTGGTGAAGACGCGCGACCTGTACGTCGACGAGAAGCTCAACCTGCTGGTGGTGCGCGACTCGCCCGAGGCGGTGAGCCAGGTGGAGAAGCTGCTCGCCAGCCACGACATCGGCGACCCGGAGGTGATGCTCGAGGTCGAGGTGCTGGAGGTGGGCTACAACACCCTCACCAACCTCGGCATCCAGTGGCCCGGCTCGGCCGCGCTGTCGGTGATCGGCGCCGCCGGCGTGCCCGGCCAGCTCACCGGCAACGAGGTGAAGAACTTCGGCCCCGGCAACGTGCGCCTGACCGTGAGCGACCCGTTCCTCGCGCTCAACCTGCGCCAGGCCGCCGGCCGCACCAACGTGCTCGCCAACCCGCGCATCCGCGTCAAGAGCAAGGAGAAGGCGCGCGTGCACATCGGCGACCGGGTGCCGGTGATCACCACCACCGCCGGCGCCACCGGCTTCGTCTCCGAGTCGATCAACTACCTCGACGTCGGACTCAAGCTGGAGGTCGAGCCGACGGTCAACCTGGAGGACGACGTCGCGATCAAGGTCGGCCTCGAGGTGAGCAACATCTCGCAGGAGAACCGCACGCCCTCGGGCACCGTCTCCTACCAGGTCGGCACGCGCAACGCCGCCACCACCCTGCGCCTGAAGGACGGCGAGACCCAGGTGCTGGCCGGCCTGATCAACGACGAGGACCGCCGCGCCGCGCAGCGCGTGCCGGGCGCGTCGCAGCTGCCGCTGATCGGGCGCCTGTTCTCCAGCAACGCCGACACGGTGAACCGCACCGAGATCGTGCTGCTGATCACGCCGCGCGTGCTGCGCGGCATCGAGCGGCCGGAGGCGAAGCTGGAGGAGTTCAAGTCCGGCACCGAGCTCGAGCTCGGCGGCGGCAGCCAGGCGAACGTGCAGCAGCTGGTGCTGCCCTCGGCGCCGGCGCAGCCGCAACCCCAGCCGCAGCCGCGCCCGTTCTTCGAGTCGCAGCCGCAGCCCTTCCTCGAGCCGGGCTCGCCGCGCCCGCCGGCCGCCGGCCCGGAACGCCAGCAGCAGCCGCGGTGAGCGCCATGAAAGGCTTCACCCTGATCGAGATGCTGATCGCGGTGGCCATCGTCGCCTTGCTCGCGACGCTGGCCCTGCCGCTCGCCGAGCTCGGCGTGCAGCGCGACCGCGAGCAGCAGCTGCGCTCGGCGCTGCGCGACCTGCGCGGGGCGATCGACGCCTACAAGCGCGCCTCCGACGAGGGCCGCATCGAGAAGAAGCTCGACAAGTCCGGCTTCCCGCCCTCCCTCGCCGTGCTGGTCGAGGGCGTGAAGGACGCGAGGAGCCCCCAGAACACAAAAATCTATTTCCTGCGCCGCCTGCCGCGCGACCCGCTCACCGGCGAGCAATGGGGGCTGCGCAGCTACGCCAGCCCGCACGACTCGCCGCAGGCTGGCGACGATGTCTACGACGTGTTCACGAGAAGCACAGCCGTGGGGTTGAACGGCGTCCCATACAAAGCCTGGTGACCTATGAAAAAACGCTCGGGGTTTACGCTGGTGGAGCTGATGGTGGTGCTCACCGTCATCGCTCTGCTCCTATCCGTGGTGGTGCCGGACTACATCGGCCGCATGCACAACGCCGAGGAGGCGGTGCTGCGCGAGAACCTCACCATGATGCGCGACGCGCTCGACAAGCACTACGCCGACGCCGGCAAATATCCCGCGGCGCTCGACGACCTGGTGAGCAAGCGCTACCTGCGCAGCATCCCGCCCGACCCCTTCACGCGCAGCGCTTCGACCTGGGTCGCCGTGCCGCCGCCGGGGCAGGCGCGCGAGAAGGGCAACGTGTTCGACGTGAAGAGCAGCGCCAAGGGGTATGAGAACTGGTAGGGAAGAAGGATTCACCTACCTGGGGCTGCTCCTCATCGTCGCCGCGATGGGCGGCGGCTTCGCCGCGTACGGCGAGCTCGCCTCGCGCAGCATGCAGCGCGAGAAGGAGGCCGAGCTGCTGTTCGTCGGCGAGGAGTACCGCCGCGCCATCGGCTCGTACTACGAGAGCTCGCCCGCCGGCCACAAGCGCTATCCGAAGAGCCTCGAGGCGCTGCTGAAGGACGACCGCTTCGCCTTCAACCGCCGCCACCTGCGCAAGCCGTACCGCGACCCGCTGACCGGCGGCGAGCTGGCGACCATCGAGGCGCCCGAGGGCGGCATCATGGGCGTGCGCACCCGCTCGGACGCCGTGCCCGTCAAGTCGGGTAATTTCGCGCAGGCGCAAGCCGAGTTCGAGGGCGCGCCGCGCGTCTCCGACTGGCAGTTCATCTACTCGCCGCCAACTAGTCCTTCCGGACCAGTCGCCGCCCGCTGAGGGGCGGGGGACGCCGGCGTCTAATAGCGCCGGCATGCTGCGCCACGCAATTCTTGCTGCCGCCTGTCTGGCGTCGCTCACAGCGCGCGCCGACTGGATGGAGACGCGCGACCCGCTCGCCGCGCCGGTGCGCCCGGCCGACGGCGCCACGGTCGAGCAGACGCCGCCCGACTTCAGCTGGCCCGATGCGTCGAAGGACGCGAAGTACACGCTCAACCTGACCTACCCGGATGGCCGCACGCGCTCGATGGCCGCGCCGCAGAACTACGCCAACTGGAGCGAGCAGCTGCCGGCCGGGCGCTACTCGTGGTTCGTAGTCAAAGGCAACGAGAAAAGCGACGTCAGGTCGTTCACCGTCGGGCCGAAGGCGAAGCCTTTCGTCGCGCCCGACATGAAGGAGCTGCTCGCGAAGGTGAAGGCGAAGCCCCACCCGCGCGGCCTGCCCGACGCGGCGACGCTGAAGAAGATGGCCGAGCAGCGGCCGGAGGGCGTCACCAAGCTGAGCCGGGAGGTAACCGGCCGCATGCGCTCGCCGCTGCCGGAGCAGCCGAACACCGGCTCTCCCAACGCCGACAACAACCGCGTCTACGAGGAGACCAAGCGCACGATGAACGCGCTCGCCGCGTACGCGCTGCTCAAGGACGACCGCTACTACGAAGAGGCGCTGCGCCGCGTGAAGAACATGGCGGCGTGGGACCCGAACGGCACTACCGCCTATACGCGCCATGGGGTGAACATGGGCGCGCGGACGATGACCTATGCGCTGGTGCTGGGATACGACTGGCTGCACCCGAAACTCGATTCACAAACGAAAAAATCATTGCTGGAGACGATTCGCATCCGGCTCTCGCACATGGACAAGGACGTGATCGGCGAGCGCTCGCGGGTCGCCACCCACCCGCGCGACTCGCACGCGCAGCTCAGCGCCACCATGCTCGGCATGATGGCCACGCTGATGGCCGGCGACATCCCCGAGGCCGACGCCTGGGCGCAGCGCGCGCTGCCGCTCGCGATCAACCTCACCCAGCCCTGGGGCGGCGAGGACGGCGGCTTCTCGAACGGCACGCCGTACGCGCTGTGGGACACCGGCGACCTGCAGCCGCACTGGTACGTGCTGCGCTGGGCGACCGGCGTCGACTTCGCGCAGAAGGCCTGGGTGCGCAACTACGGCCGCTTCCTCGCCTACTTCAACCCGCCGGGCACGCCGGCGCGCCTGTTCGGCGACGGCCACGAGCAGGCGCAGCTCGTCGAGCAGAGCGCGCGCTTCGGCAAGGGCTACACCTGGTTCGCGCCGAGCCCGCTCGGCCGCTGGTACGCCTCGAAGCTGTCGGGCGAGGACGCGATGCGCTTCGAGTACATCATGGCGCCGCCCGACTCCGGCGGCGCGGCGCCCTTCCCCGCCGGCACGCCGAACTCGCTCTACCTGCCGACCACCGGCTGGGTGGCGATGCACAGCAGCCTGGAGGACGAGAAGCGCGTCTCGGTGTACTTCAAGTCGAGCCCGCCGCCGCACGGCGCCTTCGCCCACCAGCACGCCGACCAGAACTCGTTCGTGGTCAACGCCGGCGGCAAGCGCCTGGCGATCGAGTCGGGCTACTACGACGGCTACAAGACCAGGCACTGGTGGAACTGGCTGAAGCAGACGCGCGCGAAGAACGCCATCACCTACGACGGCGGCAAGGGCCAGATCTTCTTCGAGGCCACCGACTACAAGAAGATGGGCTACGGCCGCATCACGCGCTTCGAGAGCGGCGAAGGGCAGGACCTCGCCACCGGGGACGCCACCGCCGCCTACGACGGCGCGGTGAGCCTGGCGCGGCGCTCCATCGCCTACCTGCGCCCCAACCTGATCGTGGTGCACGACAAGCTCGCCTCGCAGACCCCGCGCAAATGGGAATGGAACATCCACGCCCTGAACAAGATGTCGGTTTCCGACAACAAGGTGAAGATCGAGAACGACGGCCAGACCCTGTGCGTCGAGATGGTCTCCGGCCCGGCGATGCAGTTCACCCAGACCGACGAATGGCAGGCGCCCGAGCCGACCCGCGGCGACAACAAGGTCTACGAGGGCGCCGAGCCGAACAAGGGCGACAAGCAGTGGCACGGCCGCTTCTCCACGGCGCCAATGCGCGAGGCCGAGATGGTCGCCCTCCTCGACGTCGGCTGCCGCGGCAACGGCCGCGACGCCGCCTTGAAGCTGGCGAAGGATCTGCGGTGATCAGCAAGATTTTCAGGTTGTTTTCGGGAAAGGCGCGGTCCAAGCGTGCGGAGCTGTTCCGTAGGACATTCGATCTGAATGAAACTACGAAAATCTTGGATATCGGATCGGAGACCGGCGCGAACATCAACGCGGTCCTGCGCGGCACGAAGGTGCGGCCGGAGAACGTCTACATCGCCGACATCCAGCCGCGCCTGCTCGACATGGGCGAGGCGGCGTACGGCTACGTCCCGGTGTACGTGAACGAGGCCGGCCCGCTGCCCTTCCCCGACCAGTTCTTCGACGTCGTGTACTGCTCGTCGGTGATCGAGCACGTCACGCTGCCGAAGGAGCAGGTGTGGGAGGAATGGTCCGGCAGCCGCTTCCGCGCCGCGGCGCGCGCGCGGCAGAAGGAGTTCGCGCAGGAGATCCGCCGCCTCGGCAAGCGCTTCTTCGTGCAGACGCCCTACCGCCACTTCCCGATCGAGCCGCACAGCTGGCTGCCGTTCGCCGCCTGGCTGCCGCGCTGGGCGCTGATCCCCACCCTGCGCGCCGCGAACTACGCCTGGGTCACGCGCCCGGTGCCCGACTGGCACCTGCTCGACCGCGGCGAAATGCGCGAGCTGTTCGGCGACGCGAAGATCATGGAAGAGCGCGC
>DASUZH010000328.1:0-15106 GCA_036376975.1 Burkholderiales bacterium
TGCATGATGAAAGAGATCTGCGCGCAGTGCCTGCAGCCGCACGTCGACCCGCAGACCGGCAAGACCACCTACGTGTTCTCCTGCTTCAACCAGGACCAGCCGCTCGACCAGGTCGACTTCGCCGCCCTCGCCCAACGCCTGGCGCAGAACGGCGTGCAGGAGAAGCTCACCGCCCTGTGGATCGGCCGCTGCCTGAAGCTGCTCCCCCCGCCCGCCGAACGCAAGGCCGCCTGACGCGAAGCGGCAACAGGCAAGCAAATTTGTCACGCTGAGACGTGACTGGCGCGTTGCGCACCTCTCTGCCGGACTCTAGGATATGCCGGAGGGAGGGGATTCCGTAACCATGAGCCCGGCTGTTCCGCGGAAAGTCGTCGTCGGCCTCGGCCTGGGCTTCGCGATCCTTGCCGTCAACGCGCTGATCGCCTACGGCACCACCGTTTCGCTGCAGGATGCCACCCGCGCCGTGCAGGACGGCCTGCGGGTCGAGGAGCTGCTGAAGAACGCGAACTCCGCGGTCGCCGATTCGGAGGCCGGGCAACGCGGCTACATCATCAGCCAGAAGAGGGAATACCTGGAGTATTCCCGCGACGCGCTGAAGCTCGCCGATGGCGGGCTGAACGAAGTCCGCGCGCTGGTCGGCGCCGACCCGGACGAGCTGAAGACGATCGGCTCGCTGCAATCCTCGATCGCGGCGCGCGCCGCCGAATTCGACGACACGCTCGCCCTGCTGGTGAAGGAAGACCACGCGGCGGCCCTCAGGGCCATTTCGACCGAGACCTCCAGGCGCAACCTGGAAAGCGCCTACGAGCTGTTCGACCAGATCAAGGCCAAGCAGGGCGCGCTGCTGATCGAGCGGACCCGGCAGCTCGAGGAAAGCTCCCGCTTCAGCCTCGCGACGCAGAACATCGCCACCGTTTTCGGCCTGCTGTTCCTCGGCCTGATCTACTACCTGGTCTACCGGGAAGTGACGGTGCGCCGGCAGACCGAGGAGAGGCTCAGGATCGTGGCGACCCACGATGCGCTGACCGCGCTGCCCAACCGCACCCTGCTCCATGAGCGCTTGTCGCACGCCCTTGCGAAGGCGCAGCGCCACGGCCGCAAGCTCGCCGCGCTGTTCGTCGGCCTGGACCGCTTCAAGAGCATCAACGACACCCTCGGCCACGAGACGGGCGACGCGCTGCTGCAGATTGCGGCGCGGCGCCTCTACGACTGCCTGCGGGAGACCGACACGATGGCCCGGCAGGGCGGCGACGAATTCGTCGTGTTGATGGACGAGCTCGGCGACCTGGAGCCGGTTTCACGCGTCGCCCAGCGCATCCTCGACGCGGTGGCCCAGCCATTCGCCCTCGACGGGCGCGAGCTGCACATCAGCGCCAGCATCGGCATCAGCGTGTTTCCGGACGATGACCGGACGCTGCTGCGCAACGCGGACATCGCCATGCACCGCGCCAAGGCGAAGGGCGGCAACGGCTACCAGTTCTACTCGGCGCAGCTCGACAACCACTCCACGGAGCGGCTGGCGCTGGAATCCGGCCTGCGCCGCGCGCTGGAGCGCGGCGAGTTCACGCTGCACTATCAGCCCAAGGTCAACCTGGTCAGCGGGCTGGTCAGCGGCATGGAAGCCCTGCTGCGCTGGCAGCACCCCGAGCTCGGCTGGGTCTCGCCCGGCCGCTTCATCCCGATCGCCGAGGAAACCGGCCTGATCGTGCCGATCGGCGCCTGGGTGCTGAAGGCCGCCTGCGCGCAGAACCGCGCATGGCAGCAGAACGGCGTGCGGCGCTTTCCCGTCGCGGTGAACCTGTCGCCGCGCCAGTTTGCCGCCGACAACCTGCTCGACGACATCAAGTCGGCGCTCGCCGAATCCGGGCTGGCGCCGCACGACCTGGAGCTCGAGATCACCGAGAGCATGGTGATGAACAACCCCGACCAGGCGATCGACGTGCTGCGCCAGGTCAAGGCGCTGGGCGTGAGCGTGGCGATCGACGATTTCGGCATCGGCTATTCGTCGCTCGCGTACCTGAAGCGCTTTCCGATCGACACCGTGAAGGTCGACCGCTCCTTCGTCGAGGACATTCCCGCCGACGAGAACAGCATGGCGATCGCGCAGGCGGTCATCGCCATGGCGCACAGCCTGCGCCTCAAGGTAGTCGCGGAAGGCGTCGAAAGCGAGGGGCAGCTGAGCTTCCTGCGCGGCGAAGGCTGCGACGACATACAGGGCTACTATTTCTGCGAGGCCCGCGACGCGAGCTTCATCGCCGGGATGATGCGCAAGACCCTGCCGCCCAGCACCACCAGTTTCCTTTCGCAGCGCCGCCGCCGGGCCTGACATGAGCGTGCTGAACGAGCTGCTCCGCTACAAGGCGTGGGCCAACGACCTGCTGTTCGATGCCCTCGCCAAGCTTCCGCAGGCCGAGCTCACGGCGCCGCGCCCGATCGTGTTCGGCAGCCTGCTGCGCACCCTGAACCACGTCTACTCGATGGATCTGGTCTGGCAGGCGAACCTCGAGGGCCGGCCGCACGGCTTCAAGACGCGCAATCCGCCGACCTCGCCGCCCTTCCCCGAATTGCGCCTGGCGCAGAAGAGCATCGACGCCTGGTACGTCGACTATGCCGGCTCCCTGAAGAACGAAGACGAGCCGGTTCACTTCACCTTCATCGGCGGCGGCCCGGCGACCCTGTCGCGCCGCGACATCCTCCTGCACGTGGTCAACCACGGCACCTACCACCGCGGCAACGTCGCCGCGATGATGTACCAGGCCGGCGCGACCCCTCCAACCACGGACCTGCCGGTATTCCAGCGCGCTTGACGTCATATACAAGTCTTATATAAGATTTGTACATGACGAAGTCCAAGGCCAAGATCAGCACCTTCTCGGCGACGCTGCGCGACCTCGAGATGCTCGAGGTGGTGGCGCGCTACCACGGCCTCAACAAGAGCGCCACGCTGGTGAGCCTGGTGCGCAAGGAGTTCTGGCGCGCCTTCCCCGGCGGTACCGACCGCATTCGCCCCGATCGGGGCGCAAAGGTAGAGAAATGAGATCCCTGCTCATAACCCTGCTCCTTCTCGCTTCCCCCGTTCACGCGCAGATCAAGATCGGCGAGCTGAACAGCTACAAGGTCTTCCCCGCCTTCCTCGAGCCCTACAAGAAAGGCTGGGAGCTCGCGCTCGAGGAGATCAACGCGTCGGGCGGCCTGCTCGGGCGCAAGCTGGAGATCGTGTCGCGCGACGACGGCGGCACGCCCGGCGACGCGGTGCGGGTGGCCGAGGAGCTGCTGTCGAGGGAAAGGGCGACGGTGCTGATGGGCACCTTCGCCTCGAACGTCGGCCTCGCGGTGTCGAACCTGGCGGCGCAGCGCAAGGTGCTGTTCCTCGCCGCCGAGCCGCTCACCGACAAGATCGTGTGGGAGAACGGCAACCGCTACACCTTCCGCCTGCGGCCCTCCACCTACATGCAGACGGCGATGCTGATCCCGGAAGCCGCCAAGCTGAAGAAGAAGCGCTGGGCG
Organism: Burkholderiales bacterium; assembly: GCA_036376975.1. Taxonomy (GTDB): domain Bacteria; phylum Pseudomonadota; class Gammaproteobacteria; order Burkholderiales; family SG8-39; genus SCGC-AG-212-J23. The sequence goes on from DASUZH010000328.1 coordinate 3,508, forward strand.
ATCGTCTACCCCAACTACGAGTACGGGCAGTCGGCCACCGCGTCGTTCAAGAAGCTGCTGAAGCAGGCGCAGCCCGAGGTCGAGTTCGTCGCCGAGCAGGCGCCGCCGCTCGGCAAGATCGACGCCGGCGCGGTGGTGCAGGCGCTGGCCGACGCGAAGCCCGACGCCATCTTCAGCTCGCTGTTCGCCGCTGACCTGCAGAAGTTCGTCCGCGAGGGCAACACGCGCGGCCTGTTCCGCGGCACGCCGGTGTTCAACCTGCTCGCCGGCGAGCCCGAGTACCTCGACACGCTGCGCGACGAGACGCCGGACGGCTGGTGGGTGACCGGCTACCCCTGGAGCGAGATCAACACGCCCGAGCACCGCCGCTTCCGCGAGGCCTACGAAAAGCGCTGGAAGGACTACCCGCGCGCGGGCTCGGTGGTCGGCTATGCCTCCGTGTACGCGATCGCCGCCGCGGTGAAGAAGGCCAACGCCGCCGATACCGAGAAGCTGATCGCTTCCCTGAAAGGCCTCGAGATGCAGTCGCCGTTCGGGCCGATCGTGTGGCGGCCTATCGACCAGCAGTCGACCATGGGCGCGTACGTCGGGCAGCTTGCGAAGCGCGACGGCAAGGGCGTAATGGTGAACTGGCGCTATGCCGACGGCGGGAAGTTCCAGCCGTCAGACCAAGAGATCCGGGCCCTGCGCAAGGAGTGAGCGGCTCAGCCGTCCTGCTGCAGTTCCTCAACGGGCTCGCCAGCGCGAGCTCGCTGTTCCTCGTCGCCGCCGGGCTGTCGCTGATCTTCGGCGTGACGCGCATCGTCAATTTCGCCCACGGCTCGCTGTACATGCTGGGCATGTACGCGGCGGTGTGGCTGTCGCCGAAGATCGGATTCTGGCTGGCCGTACCGCTCGCTGCGCTGGCTATCGCGCTGTTCGGCTTTCTGGTCGAAATCCTCCTGTTGAGGAGGATCTACAAGGCGCCGGAGCTGCTCCAGTTGCTCGCCACCTTCGCGCTGGTGCTCATCATCAGGGACTTCGCCCTCTGGATGTGGGGCCCGGAAGACCAGCTCGGTCCGCGCGCGCCCGGCCTGGCCGGCGCGGCGGGCATCGCCGGCGGGCTGTTCCCGCAGTACGAGCTGTTCCTGATCCTGGTCGGCCCGCTGGTCTTCCTGCTGCTGCACCTCCTGCTGACGAAAACCCGCTGGGGCGTGCTGATCCGCGCCGCCACGCAGGACCGCGAGATGGCGGCCGCGCTCGGCGTCAACCAGCGCTGGCTGTTCACCGGCGTGTTCGCGCTCGGCGCGCTGCTCGCGGGGATGGGCGGCGCGCTGGCCATCCCGCGCGAGCCGGCCAATCTGGAGATCGACCTGGCGCTGATCGCGGATGCCTTCGTGGTGGTGGTGGTCGGCGGGCTCGGCTCGATCCCGGGTGCGTTTCTCGCAGCGCTGCTCATTGGCGAGGTCAAGGCGTTCTGCGTCGCGCTCGGCTATTCCAAGCTGACGCTGGCGATCGAGTTCGTGGTGATGGCGGTAGTGCTGGTGGCGCGGCCGTGGGGGCTGCTGGGCAGGCCGCAAGGCAGCGGCTCGGTGCTCGCCGAGCCGCCGCTGCGTTTCTCATCCATCGAGAGAGCCGCCTGTGGCGCTGCGCTTGCCTTTCTGGTCGCGCTACCCGTGTTTTCCGGACCGTACGCGATGGTGCTGATGACCGACATCCTGGTGTTCGCGCTGTTCGCCGTCAGCCTGCACTTCATCATGGGGTCGGGCGGCATGACCTCGTTCGGGCACGCGGCCTACTTCGGCATCGGCGCCTACGCCGCGGGCATCCTCGTGCTGCGCGCGGGCGCGCCGCCCGAGCTCGCGCTTCTCGTCGCGCCGCTCGCCGCCGCCGCCGGCGCGCTGGTCTTCGGCTGGTTCTGCGTGCGGCTGTCCGGCGTCTACATGGCGATGCTCACCCTCGCCTTCGCGCAGATCGCATGGTCGATCGTTTTCCAGTGGGACCGCGTGACCGGCGGCTCGAACGGCCTGGTGGGCGTGTGGCCGCCGCAATGGCTGTCCGGCAAGACCGCTTACTACTACCTCGCGCTCGCGCTGTGCGCCGCCGGCATCCTCTTCCTGTGGCGCGCGTTGCGCTCGCCTTTCGGCTACGCGCTGCGCGCCGGGCGCGATTCGCCGTTGCGGGCCGAGGCGATCGGCATCGACGTGCGCGGCCGGCAGTGGGCCGCCTTCACGCTTGCGGGGCTGTTCGCCGGGCTGGCCGGCGCGCTGTTCGCATTCTCCAAAGGATCGATCTCGCCCGAGACGCTTGCGGTGCCGCGTTCGGTCGACGGGCTCGCGATGGTGCTGCTCGGCGGCATCCAGACCTTCACCGGGCCGGTCTGGGGCGCCGCGCTCTTCACATGGCTGCAGGACTCGGTGTCGCGCGAGTTCGCCTACTGGCGGGCGGCGCTCGGCGCCGTGCTGCTCGCGCTCGTGCTGGTTCTTCCGCAGGGCCTCGCCGGCCTGGCGACGCGATGGCAATCCTCGCGGTAGAGAATCTGTCGAAGGCCTACGACGGCGTGCGCGCGCTGCGCGGCGTGTCGTTCGCGGTCGACGCCGGCGAGCTGGTGGCGATGATCGGCCCCAACGGCGCCGGCAAGACGACCTGCTTCAACATCGTCAACGGCCAGATCCGGCCCGACGCCGGCGAGGTCAGGCTGGAGGGCAAGGCGCTCACCGGCCTGGCGCCGCGCGCGATATGGCGCCTGGGCGTGGGCCGCACTTTCCAGGTCGCGGCGACGTTCGGCTCGATGAGCGTGCGCGAGAACGTGCAGATGGCGCTCCTGTCGCATCAGCGCATGCTCGGCTCCCTCGTCAGGCGCGCAGAGACCCTCCTGGTGCCGGAAGCCGAGCGCCTGGTCGCCCAGGTCGGCATGGCGGAGCAGGCCGACCGCCCCTGCTCGATCCTCGCCTACGGCGACCTGAAGCGCGTCGAGCTGGCGGTCGCGCTTGCGCACCGCCCGCGCCTGCTGCTGATGGACGAGCCCACCGCCGGCATGGCGCCCGAGGAACGCGAGCAGCTGATGTCGCTTGCCGCGCAGCTCGCGCGGCGCGACGGCGTGGCAGTGCTGTTCACCGAGCACGACATGGACGTGGTATTCGGCTTCGCCGACCGCGTCATCGTCCTGCACGGCGGCGAGCTGATTGCCGCCGGGGCTCCCGAGCAGGTCAGGCGGGATACCCGGGTACGCGAGGTTTACCTTGGCGATGCTTGAAGCCCTTGGAGTTGACGCCGGCTACGGACGCGCCCAGGTCCTGTTCCGCGTCGCGCTGCACGTCGCGGCGGGCGAGGTCGTGGCGCTGCTCGGCCGCAACGGCGCCGGCAAGTCCACCACGCTGAAGACCGTCATGGGCCTGATCCGGCGCTCGGCGGGAGAGGTGCGCTTCGGCGGCCGGCGCATCGACGGCCTCGAGCCGCACGAGGTCGCGCGGCTCGGGCTGGGCTATGTGCCCGAGGAACGCCGCATCTTTTCCGACCTTACCGTCGCGGAGAACCTCGAGGTCGGCCGGCAGCCGCCGCGCGGCGACGCGCCGGCCTGGAGCGACGCCAGGCTGCTCGCCCTGTTCCCGGCGCTCGGCCCGATGCTGGCGCGGCGCGCCGGTTCCCTGTCCGGCGGCGAGCAGCAGATGCTGTGCATCGCGCGCACGCTGGCCGGCCATCCCCGCGCGATCCTGCTCGACGAGCCCTCCGAGGGGCTCGCCCCGGTGGTGGTCGACCAGGTGGCGAAGTCGATCCTCGAGCTGAAGGCCGCCGGCGTCGCCGTATTGCTCGCGGAACAGAGCCGCGCGTTCGCGCGGCGCGTCGCCGATCGTTCCTATACTCTCGAGAAAGGACGGATACGCGATGGCGAATAGGGGCCTGCTGCTGACGATGACCGAGCCGCCGCCGGCGATGGAGGAGGAATTCAACGCCTGGTACGACGACGAGCACATGGCCGAGCGCCTCGCCATCCCGGGATTTCGCTCGGCTCGCCGCTGGCTCGCCGACGTCAAGCCGGGGGAAGGCAAGTATCTCGCCACCTACGAGCTCGATTCCGCCGCGGTGCTCGGATCCCCCGCCTATCTGGCCCGCTTCCAGAAGCCGACTCCCTGGTCCAAGCGCTGCCTCGGCAAGGCGGTGGTGTTCAAGCGCTGGGCCTGCGATCAGGTCGACCCCGGCGGCGCCGATCCGCATCCGGCCGCGCAGGCGCTGTTCCTCGACCTGTGGAACCGCAACCTTGCGCTCGATGGCGTGCTTCAGGTCCGGCGCTTCCGCGCCGCGTCGGGCGAACAGATCAGCCTGTACGAGCTCGCCGCTCCCTTCCCCGGTGGCTACCGCCTCTACCAGCCTTGAGCGCTACGCCTGGCTGTCGGTGGCGGCGGCGCTCGCCACCATCGGGCTGAAGACGCTCGCCTGGTGGCTGACCGATTCGGTCGCCCTGCTGTCCGACGCGCTCGAGTCGCTGGTCAACCTCGCCGCCGCGCTGCTGGCGCTCTCCATGCTGCGGCTCGCCGCACGCGCGCCAAACCAGGACCATCCGTTCGGCTTTTCCAAGGCCGAGTACTTCTCGGCGGGAATCGAGGGCGCGCTGATCGTGCTCGCCGCCGCCGGCATCCTCGCCGCCGCGCTGCCCCGGCTGGTTGCGCCCCAGCCCATCGGCATGGCCGGCTGGGGGCTCGCGCTGACCGCGCTCGCCACGGTAATCAACCTCGCGGTCGGGCTTGCGCTGATTCGCGCCGGCCGCCGGCACCGCAGCATCACGCTGGAAGCGGACGGCAGGCACCTGATGACCGACGTGTGGACTTCCGGCGGCGTCCTGCTGGGCGTGGCGCTCGCGCTGACGACCGGCTGGCTGGTGCTCGATCCGCTGGTCGCGCTGGCGGTGGCGGCGCACATCATCTGGACCGGCATCCGGCTGATGCGCCGCTCCGTGACCGGGCTGCTTGACGGCGCGATTCCGCAAACCGATCGCGCCGAGATCGACAAGCTGTTCGCGGAGTACTCGCGCCGCTATGGCATCTCCTTCCACGCGCTGCTCACCCGGCGCGCGGCGGCGCGCCGCTTCATCACCTTTCACATGCTGGTGCCCGACCAGTGGAGCGTGGCGCAAGCGCACCGGTTGTCGGAGGAGATCGAAGAACGCGTGCGCGAGCTGGTCGACGGCGCGCACGTCACCACGCACATAGAGCCGATCTCCGACCCCGCGTCCTACGACGATCAGAAGCTCGACCGCTAGAGGAAGCGGCAGGTCTCCTCGAAGCCGAGGCGCGGGTTGCGCGGCACGATCCCCTTGCCGGTGCCGTAGCCGATGTTGACCAGGAAGTTCGACTTCAGGCGGCCGTCCGGGAAGAAGGCGGCGTCCGCCTTGGCGAGGTCGAAGCCGGACATCGCCCCGCAGTCGAGGCCGACCGCGCGCAGCGCAAGCAGGTAATAGCCGCCCTGCAGCGTGGCGTTGCGGAAGGCGGTGATCTCCGTATGCGCGCCCTTGTCCTTGAACCAGGTGATCGCCGCCGGGTTGTGGAACATGCGCGGCAGGTGCTCCCAGAACTGGGTGTCGTACGCGACCAGCGCCACCAGCGGCGCTTTCATGGTCTTGTCGAGGTTGGTCGCGCTCAACGACGGGCGCAGCCTCTCGCGCGATTCCGGCGAGCGCAGGTAGAGGATGCGCATCGGCTGGCTGTTGGCGCTGGTCGGCCCCCATTTCATGAGCTCGTGCGCCGCGCGCAGCGCCGACTCGGGCACCGGCTTGTCCTCGAACTCGCTGTGCGAGCGGGCCTGGCGCAAGATCAGATCCAGCAATTTTTCGTCAGTCATAATCCGTCCCTGATGGTCGACCTAACCAGTGTAGTTCGTCCCGGCGATGGAATCATCTGGGGCCAGGCCTGCGCCGAGCCGCAGACGCTGGTCGAGTCGCTGGTTGCCCAACGCGGCCGGCTGTCCGGAGTGGGAGCCTTCCTCGGCTCGAGCTACTCCGGCATCGTCAAGCCGGAGCACGCCGATCATCTCCGCCTGTCCTCCTATTGCGGCACCGGCAGCAACCGCACCCTCGCCGACGCCGGCGTGCTCGAGATCCTGCCTGCACCCTACTCGCAACTGGGTTCTTTAATAAGGAACGGGAGCATAAGAACCGACATAGTCATGGTCCAGGTCAGCCCGCCCAACGCGAAGGGCGAGTACAGCCTTGGACTGGGAGTCGAGTACCTCGCGCCGGCGCTGCAGAAGGCCCGCGCCGTCATCGCCGAGGTGAACGACCAGGTGCCGTGGACGCATACCGAGCCGCTGCTTCGCGCGGAGGACTTCGCGCTGCTCGTGCGGAGCTCGCGTCCGCCGGTGTACCTCGAGTTCAAGGCGACCGCGATCGACGGCGAAATTGCGCGCCACGCCGCGCAGTTCGTCCCGGACGGGGCGACGCTAGAGTGCGGCATTGGGGCGCTGCCCAACGCGGTGCTCGCCGCGCTCAGGGACCGCCGCGGCCTCGCCTACCACTCCGGGGCGATCTGCGAGGGCGTCGCCGACCTCGATGCCGTCTCGGTGGTCGGCGGCGCGCTGATGGGCTCGCGGCGCCTGTTCGACTGGGCGCGCGAGAATCCGCGCCTGCGGCTGCGCTCCTCCGACCATACGCACGGCGCCGCCGCGCTATCGCGCATCGAGCGCTTCGTCGCGATCAATTCGGCGGTGGAGGTCGATTTCACCGGGCAGGTCAACGGCGAGCTGGCGCGCGGCAGCTACGTCGGCGCGGTCGGCGGCGCGCTCGACTTCGTGCGCGCGGCCAACCAGTCGCCCGGCGGCGTTTCCATCTGCGCCGTTCCCGCCGCGCGGATTGTCGAGAAACTGTCAGGACCGGTCTCCGTGCCGCGCAGCGAAGCCGGCATCGTTGTCAGCGAATGTGGGGCCGCCGACCTGCGCGGCTGCACGCTGCGCGAGCGCGAGCGGCGCCTGCGCGCCATCGCCGCGTCCTGATTGCTAATGCCAAAGTTCGTCAGCTTCGCCGCGCGGCAAGGGACTGAGGGATAATTCCCCCGGGGGTAAAAGGGGGACTCGTGGAGCAAGCTTCGGGGCTGGCCGGGAAGTTTCCCAGGCTGGCGCGGTACGAAGGCGACATCGTCGGCGGGCTGGTATCCGCCGGGGTCGCCATTCCGCTCGCCATGGGCTACGGAATGTTCGCCTTCACCGTGCTCGGCAACGACTACTTCCCGGACGGCGCGCTCGCCGGGCTGGTCACCGCGACTATCCTCGGCTTCGTTTGCGTGGCATTGGGCGACAAGTCGGCGAACGTCTACGCGCCGCGCGTTACCACCACCTTCTTCCTCGGCCTGCTGCTGTACGGACTGGTCCACTCCGGCGTGCCGGCCCTCAACGCCGGCGGGCTCGGCCTGGTGATCCCGGTGCTGTTCGCCATCATCCTGCTCGCCGGCGTGTTCCAGGCCCTGTTCGGCCTGACCCGGCTCGGCACCCTGATCCGCTTCATCCCCCAGCCGGTGATGTCCGGGTTCCAGAACGCGGCCGCGGTGCTGCTGATCCTGGTCCAGCTCGCCAACCTGTTCGGCTTCGACCGCAGCACGACTTTCGTGCAGGCGCTGCGCGACGCGCACCACGCCAGGCCGCTCAGCCTGCTGATCGCGGTGGTCGCGATCGCGGCGATGCTGCTGGCGAGGAAGCGCCTGCCGAGGATGCCCGCCCTTCTCGTCGGCCTCCTCGCCGGCACCTTGCTCTATTACATCCTTGGCATCGCGGGACTCGGCGCGCACCTCGGGCCGACCATCGGCAGCGCGCCCTTCAACTCGTTCAAGCTGCCCAACTTCCCGGACTTCGCCGAGCTGGCGCGCACCGCCGACCTTCTCACCCTGGTGCCGACCATCGTCGGCGGCGCGCTCGCGCTGGCCGTGGTCGGCTCGATCGACGCCTTGCTGTGCACGAAGCTCCTGGCGCGGCCCGGCGAGGCGAAGGCCGACGGCGACCGGCTGCTGGTGCGGCTGGGCGTGGCCAATGCGCTTTGCGCCGGCTGCGGCGGCATCACCGGCGGCCTCAACATCGGCCCGAGCCGGGACAACAAGGCCTTCGGCGGACGCACCCCGGTCTCCGCGCTGGTGAATGCGGGCGCGCTGCTCTTCACGCTCGCGGTTCTGTTCCCGGCCCTGAGCTACCTGCCTTGCGTCGCGTTGTCGGCGGTCATCGTCGTAGTCGGGGTCGAGCACTTCGATCCCTGGACCCTCCGCCTGACGAAGCGCGTCGGCGCGCGGCTCGCCAGCCGCAAGGTGGTGCTCGATCTGGCGCTGATCCTGCTGGTGGCGGTCCTGGCGGTCGCGATCGACATCGTGTTCGCGGTATTCCTCGGCATCGTCGTCGCCGCCCTGGCGTTCCTGGTGCGCATGAGCCGCTCGGTGGTCCGCCGCCAGTACCGCTGCGCCGCCGTCCGCTCGCGCAAGAGCAGGACGCTGGCCGAGATGGACGCGCTCGCGCGCTCCGGCTCGTCCATCCTGGCGGTCGAGCTGCAGGGGGCGCTGTTCTTCGGCTCCGGCGAGAGGCTGGCGGCCGAGGTCGCCGCGCAGGCGCGGCAGGACACCCGGTACGTGGTGATCGACCTGCGCCGCGTCACCGAGATCGACAGCACCGGCGCGCAGTGCCTGCTCGAGATCGACGTCGAGCTGGCGACGCACGGGCAGACCCTGCTGGTATCGGTCGCGCAGCCGTCGGAGGCCGCCCTGCAGCTGGCCGAATCCGGCGTCGCCGATGCGCTCGGCGCGGATCGGATGTTCCCCGATCTCGACCGCGCCCTCGAGCGGGCGGAAGACCACCTGCTGCGCGCCGGGGCGAGCGAGCCGCGCGAGGAAGTCGAGATTCCGCTCGGCGAGACCAGCATCGCGGCCGGCCTCACCGCCGCCGAGCTGGCCGCGGTGCAGAAGCATTTCGAGCGCCGCGAGTACGCCGCCGGCAGCGAGGTGGTGCGGGAGGGCGACCCGGGCGACGAGCTGTTCGTCATCGCCAGGGGCTCGGCCAGCGCGCGGCTGCGCCAGCCGAACGGCGGCGAGCTGCGCCTGGTGACCTTCGCGCAAGGCACCGTGTTCGGCGAGCTCGCCATCCTCGACTCGGGCCCGCGCTCGGCGAGCGTGACCAGCGACGCCGCCATGGTGTGCTACGTGCTGAGCGCAAGCGGCTTCGCCGCCCTGTCCGGGAAGTCGCCGGCCGCGGCGATCAAGCTGGTGTCGAACCTCGGCCGCCTGCTGAGCCGCCGCCTGCGCGACGCGAACCGCACCATCCTGCAGCTCGAGGGCTAGCGCCCCGCCTGGCGGAAATTGCGCAGCGTCGGCACGCTCCAGAACGGCAGCGCAGCCAGCGTCATCAGGACAATCGCCATGGCCAGCGCGGCGCGGTAGCCGCCGGTGAGGTCGTGCAGCAGTCCGCCGGCAAGCGAGCCGACCGCCGCGCCCACCGCATTGCTCGCGTAGATGACGCCGTAGATGGTGGCGACCCGCGGGCCGGCGAAATAGCGCGCCGCGACCGAGGACACGATCGGGCCGCGCACCCCCATGCAGAAGCCGTACAGCGGCACGAACAGCACGAGCAGCAGCCACGACGGCCGGAACGTCATCGCGAGCAGGACCGCGAGGCCGCTCAGCGTGCCTGCGAAGCTGGCGGTGATCGTCTGGCGGTAGCCGAAGCGGTCGGCGGCGAAGCCGCTGCCCATCACGCTCATCGCCGAGCACAGGCCGACCACGCCGAACGCGGCCGCGGCGGCGAGCGGCGTGAAGCCGGCGTCGACGAAGAAGGCGATCAGCTGGACCACGATCGAGAACACGCCGGACGCGGTGCAGAAGAACACCTGCACCAGGCCCCAGAACACGCGCGAGCGCAGCGCCGCCCTGAGCGTCCAGCCCTCGCCCGCCTTCTGCGGCGCCGCCTGCCGCTCGGCCCCGGCGGCGAACGTCTTCCAGGGCAGCGCCAGGACCACCACCGGCGCAAGCGCGAGCAGCGTCCATCCCAGCACGCGGTAGGTGGAGCGCCAGCCGTACTCGCCGACCAGGAACTGCACCAGCGGCACGAACAGCACCGTGCCGGCGCCGAAGGCCGAATAGGCGATGCCCATCGCCGTCGACAGGCGCTCGCGGTACCAGCGCGAGAGCAGCGCCGACGCCGGCACCATGCCGTTCAGGCTGACGCCGACGCCGACCATCACGCCGATGAACAGGTAGAACTGCCACAGCTGCGTCAGGCCGCCGGCGAGCAGCATGGCCGCGCCGAGGCTCAGCAGGCTCGCGCCGTACACCCAGCGCGGGCCGAGGCGGTCGAACAGCGCGCCGACCAGCGGCGCGGTGAGCCCGTTCACCAGCAGGTAGACCGAGTAGACGCTGGTCAGCTCCGAGCGCGACCAGCCGAGGTCGCGCTCGAGCGGCAGCAGGAACACGGCGTAGGTGTCGCCCAGGCCGCGGCCGAACATGTTGAGCGTGAAGCACGTCGCGAGCACCGCGACGGCGATGCGCGAAGGCGCGCTCAGATCTTCTCTGCGGGCTCGAGGCCGAACACCTGCCGCAGGTACCTGAGGTAGCCGGGATCCTTGCTGACCGTCTTGCCGGGCGCGTCGGACACCTTGGCCACCGGCTGGCCGTTGCACTCGGTCATCTTGATGACGATGTTGATCGGCTCGTGGCCGAGGTCGTTGGTCAGGTTGGTGCCGATGCCGAAGGCGGTCTGCGCCCGGCCGTGGAAGCGGCGCGCGATCTCGATGGCGATCGGCACGGTGAGCTGGTCGGAGAAGATCAGCGTCTTGGTGCGCGGGTCGACGCGGTTCTTGCGGTAGTGCGCGATCAGGCGCTCGCCCCAGTCGAACGGGTCGCCCGAGTCGTGGCGCGCGCCGTCGAACAGCTTGCAGAAGTACATGTCGAAGTCGCGCAGGAACGCATCGGTGCCGTAGGTGTCGGCCACCGCGATGCCGAGGTCGCCGCGGTACTCCTGCGCCCACTTGTCGAACGCGAAGGTCTGCGAGTCGCGCAGCCGCGGGCCGAGCGCCTGGCAGGCCTGCATGTACTCGTGCGCCATGGTGCCAAGCGGCGTGAGGTTGTTGCGCAGCGCGAACCAGACGTTCGAGGTGCCGGCGAAGTTCTGCGGCATCTCGCGCTTGAAGGTCTGCAGCACCTCCTCCTGCCAGTCGCGCGAAAAACGGCGCCTGGTGCCGTAGTCGCCGATCTTGAAGCCGAGCTGCGGCTCGACCGCGCGCGCCCCGTCGATCTTCGCCTTCAGGCGCCGCCGGCCCTCGGCCAAATCGGGTCGCGGCTGGGTGCGGCGGAAATAGAGCTCCGACACGATGGCGAGCAGCGGGATCTCGTACATGATCGTGTGCAGCCACGGCCCCCGGACGGTGATTTCGATCTCGCCGGGCTTCTCGCCCGGCGCCAGGCGCACGTAGCGCTCGCTGAAATGGAACAGCGCCAGGAAGTCGACGAAATCCGACTTCATGAACCTCAGGCTGCGCAGGTAGGCGAGCTCGTCGTCGCGAAAGCGCAGAGCGCAGAGCTCGCCGAGCTCGCGCCGGATGCCGTCGAGGTCGGGCTGCAGGTCGACGCCCTCGGTGCGGCACTTGAACCGGTACTCGACCTGCGCGCCG
>DASUZH010000329.1:0-3090 GCA_036376975.1 Burkholderiales bacterium
CGACACGGTGGCGGCGGCGCGCCTCGCCGCCGACCGCGGCGTGCGGATCTACACCGTGGGCGTCGGCACCCCGGACGGCAAGATCGTCGGCTTCGAGGGCTGGTCGATGCACGTGCGCCTCGACGAGGAGACGCTGAAGACGGTCGCCGACCTGACGCGCGGCGAGTACTTCTACGCCGGCACCGCGGTCGACCTGAAGAAGATCTACGAGACGCTGCGCACCAAGTTCGTGCTGGAGACGAAGAAGACCGAGGTCACCGCGCTGTTCTCCGCCGCCGCGGCGCTGCTCGCCGCGTTCGCCGGCCTGCTGTCGATGATGTGGTTCAACCGGATCCTGTAGGAACCTGGACCCCCGCTTTCGCGGGGGCGACGACCTTCGTCGTTTCCACGAACTTCTTCGTCATTCCCGCGCAAGCGGGAATCCATCAGAAGTCGAACTGCGCGCCGACGCCGTAGTACCTGATGTCCTCGACGAAGAACTGGCCGAACGGCGCGAAGCCGTCGTAGGCCTCGACGAAGAACGTAAAGCCGCGGCGGTCGGGCGAGTAGCGCCCCACCATCGTGCCGACCTTCACGCTGGTGCCGGAGCGCCAGTCGGTCGCCTCCAGCCATTTCACGTCCACCCCGGCGGTCGGCCGCATGCCGAGCAGGAAGCTGCGCGAGCCGACGAAATCGAAGCCGAGCTGCGCGCCGCCGCCCTTGTAGAGGTCGGTGCTCGAGCTGAAGGCGTAGCTGCCGCCGCCGTAGACGCGCCAGCCGCCGTATTCCCACGCCGCCAGGGCGTCGACGCCCTCGTAGCTCAGGTTGATGCGCCGCGGCGCGTTGCCGCCGAGGATCAGCTCGTCGCCGAGGTGCGAGCTCTGGTGGTAGAGGCGCGCGCGCGCCGAGAGCGCGCCGCGGCGCCAGGACAGCGGCAGGCCGATGCGGTAGTCGGTGTTGACCAGCGCGTCGCCCGGCAGGTCGAGGTTGAACAGCGAGTCGATCGAGCCGAACACGCCGAGCCGCCAGCCGTCGTCGGCGCGCGGCCCCTGCAGCTGCAGGACGCCGAAGTCGTAGCCGATGTTCGCGCGCGCGGCCTGGAACTCGCCGGCATCGCGCTTGACGTTGAGGCGGCTGATCGCGACGCGCGGCTCGGCCGGGTCGGCGACCGGGGAGCGGAAGCCGCCGCCGACCGGGAACCACTCGAAGCGGGAGGGCGGCTTGGCGTCACTCTGCGCCGCTGCGAGCGGCGCGGCCAGCGACAGAATCAGTGCCAGCCCAGCCGTTCTCGGTGATGTCGAACACCAGGCCATCGGGATCGTGGAATTTCACTTCATAGAAGCCGCCGCCGTCTATCGGCTCTCCGGACCAGTGAACCGCCCCCGCCGACTCGACTGCGTGTCTTGCGGCCGCCACGTCGTCGACCTGGAAGCCGATGTGGTGCACGCCGACGAAGTCGCGCCCGCGATGGCCGGCGGCTTCCTCGGTCTTGTAGTGGAGCAGCGCGATATTTATCGTGCCGTCGCTCAGGTACACGCCGCGCGCGTTCGCCCAGTCGGTCTCGCCGACCTTCTTCAGTCCGAAGGCCTTCATGTAGAACTCGGCGGCTTTCCAGGGATCCGGAACCGTTATTGCGATGTGGCGGAGCTTTGCCATAGTAAAATCCCGTGCTTTTTCAAGGGCAATGGCTCTAATCGTACAAAAGTTCGGGGGGACGTCGGTGGGCTCGGTCGAGCGCATCCGCAACGTCGCGCGCCGCGTCGCCAAGTGGCACCGCGCGGGGCACCAGCTCGTCGTGGTGCCCTCGGCCATGTCGGGCGAGACCAACCGGCTGATCGCGCTCGCCAAGGAACTGCAGCCGCAGCCCGACCCGCGCGAGCTCGACGTAGTCGCCTCCACCGGCGAGCAGGTCACCATCGGGCTGCTTTCGATGGCCCTGATGGAGCAGGGAATCCAGGCGAGGAGCTACACCGGCTGGCAGGTGAAGGTGCTCACCGACTCCGCCTTCACCAAGAGCCGGATCATTTCCATCGAGGAAAAGAACCTGCGCAAGGACCTCAAGGAAGGCCGCGTCGCGGTGGTCGCCGGCTTCCAGGGCATCGACGACAAGGGCAACATCACCACGCTCGGCCGCGGCGGCTCGGACACTTCCGCGGTGGCGCTCGCCGCGGCGCTGAAGGCCGACGAGTGCCACATCTATACCGACGTCGACGGCGTCTACACCACCGACCCGCGCCTGGTGCCCGAGGCGCGCCGCCTGCGCACCATCACCTTCGAGGAGATGCTCGAGATGGCCGGCGCCGGCTCCAAGGTGCTGCAGATCCGCTCGGTGGAGTTCGCCGGCAAGTACAAGGTACCGACGCGCGTGCTGTCCAGCCTCACCGACCCGGCGCTGCCGGTGGAGGAGGAGGGCAGGTCCGGCACGCTGATCACTTTCGAGGAAGACCCGCACATGGCGATGGAGAAGGCAGTCATCTCAGGCGTCGCGTTCAACCGCGACGAGGCGAAGATCACGGTGCACGACGTGCCCGACCGGCCGGGCATCGCCTACGCCATCCTCGGCCCGATCGCCGACGCGCACATCGACGTCGACGTGATCGTGCAGAACGTCGGCCACGACGGCATGACCGACATGACCTTCACCGTAAACCGCGGCGACTACCCGAAGGCGGTGAAGATCCTCAAGGAGCAGGTGAAGCCGCACATCAAGTGCCGCGACGTGACCGGCGACGAGCGCATCGCGAAGGTTTCGGTGGTCGGCATGGGCATGCGCTCGCACGCCGGCATCGCGGCGCAGATGTTCCGCACGCTGGCGGAGGAAGGCATCAACATCCAGATGATCTCCACCTCCGAGATCAAGATCACGGTGGTGATCGACGAGAAGTACACCGAGCTCGCGGTGCGCGTGCTGCACAAGGTCTTCGGCCTCGACCAGGCCGCGGCCTGAGGGGCCCGGGGGCGTGTGGTATTCTTGCCCCAACACCTTGCCGGGATCGGCGCGTGGCCGGGTGGTCGCACGGCGTCAGCCGTCGTAAATTCTGGCGCCCCCGGGGCGCGCCGCCCACGAGACACTGTTGCGGCGATAGAATCGTAGACGTAACCACGCAAAAT
>DASUZH010000330.1:0-8395 GCA_036376975.1 Burkholderiales bacterium
GAGGCCGAGAACGCGCGCGTGGCGGTGCGTAACGCGCGGCGCGACGCCATCCACCACCTCAAGGAAGCGCTGAAGAAGGGCGAGGTGTCGGAGAACGACGAGCGCCGAGCGCTCGACGAGATGCAGAAGGTGACCGACCGCCACGTCGCCGATATCGACAAGCTGCTGGCCGAGAAGGAGAAGGAGCTGCTCGCGGTATGAGCGCGCCGAGCTCCACCCAGGAGATTCCCGGGCAGCGCGACGTGCCGCGCCACGTCGCGGTGATCATGGACGGTAACGGACGCTGGGCCAAGCGCCAGCACCTGCCGCGCATCGCCGGGCACCGGCGCGGCGTCGAGGCGGTGCGCGCCACCGTCGCCGCCTGCGCCGAGCGCGGCGTCGAGTACCTCACGCTGTTCGCGTTCAGCTCCGAGAACTGGCGGCGGCCGGCGGAGGAAGTGGCGCTGCTGATGCAGCTGTTCACCATGGCGCTGTCGAACGAGGTGGACAAGCTGCACCGCAATGGCGTGCGCCTGAAGGTGGTCGGCGACCTCGGCCGCTTCGAGCCGAAGATCCGCAAGCTGATCGAGCAGGGCGAGCGCCTGACCGAAGGCAACCAGCGCCTGACGCTGACCATCGCGGCCAACTACGGCGGGCGCTGGGACATCCTGCAAGCCTTCAACAAAGTCATTGCAGAGCAGAAGGGCAAGGGCGAAGCGATCACCGAGGCGATGCTCGCGCCGCACCTGGCGATGAGCTATGCGCCCGAGCCAGACCTGTTCATCCGCACTGGCGGCGAGCAGCGCGTGAGCAACTTCCTGCTGTGGCAGCTGGCCTACACCGAGCTCTACTTCACCGAGCGGCTGTGGCCCGACTTCGACGCCGCGGCGCTCGACGAGGCGATCGCCTCGTTCCGCACGCGCGAACGGCGCTTCGGCCGCACCAGCGAGCAGCTCGAACAGTCCCGGCGCGCCGAGGTAGCCTGAGCGCAGGTCTTGCCGCGCGGCTGGCGACGGCAGCGGTCCTGATCGCGGGATTGCTGGCGGCGCTGTTCTTCCTCCCCCGCCTGGCCCTCGCCGCGGTGGTCGCCGTGGTGCTCGCGCTCGGCGCGTTCGAGTGGGCGCACCTGTGCCGGCTCGGCTCCGGCGCCGCGCGCCTCTACGCCGCGGTGGCAGTCGGCCTGTTCGTCGCGACGGTGTTCGCGCCTTTCGACCGGGCGGTGTTCGTCGCCGCAGCCGCCTTCTGGCTTCTGGTCGCGGTGCCGTGGCTGTGGATCGGCGTCGCGCCCGCGCACGCCTATGGACTCGCCATCGCGGGCCTGTTGGCGCTGGTGCCCGCCGGCCTGGCGATGATCGAGTTGCGCCCGCTGGAGGTGCTCGCGGTGATAGCCCTGACGTCGCTCGCGGACACGGCGGCGTACTTCGTCGGCCGCGCGTGGGGGCGCCACAAGCTCGCGCCTTCGATCAGCCCCGGCAAGAGCTGGGAGGGCGCCTTCGCCGGGCTCGTCGCGGGGCTGGCCTACGCTATCATCTGTGCAGCGCTGCTCGGCGTGAACAGCTGGACGCCCTGGCTGGGCGCGGCGGCGCTGCTGGTGGTGATGAGCATCGTCGGAGATCTTTTCGAATCGGCAGCGAAGCGGCAGGCTGCGGTGAAGGACAGCGGATCGCTGCTGCCGGGACACGGCGGCGTATTCGATCGCATCGACAGCGCGACCGCGACGCTGCCCCTCGCGGCGCTGCTCCTGCCGCTGCTGGAGCGGGTCAGATGAACCTCGCCGTCCTCGGCGCTACCGGATCGGTCGGTGCGAGCACTCTGGACGTGGCCGCGCGCCACCCGGACCGCTACCGCCTGTTCGCGCTCACCGCGAACGGCTCGGCGGACGCGCTGCTGGAGTTGTGCCGCGTGCACAAGCCGCGCTACGCGGTGCTTTCAGGCACGGCGGAGAGCCGCGACCTGAAGGACAGGTTCCGCGCGGCGGGCAGCGAGCTGCTGTTCGGCGCCGGCGCGCTGGAGGAAGTCGCCGCGCACCCCGATTGCGACGCGGTGATGGCGGCGATCGTCGGCGCCGCCGGCCTCGCCTCGACGCTGGCGGCGGCGCGCGCCGGCAAGCGCGTGCTGCTGGCGAACAAGGAAGCGCTGGTGATGACCGGGCCGCTGATGATGGCCGCGGCGCGCGCCGGCGGCGCGCAAGTGGTGCCGGTGGACAGCGAGCACAACGCGGTGTTCCAGTGCTTCTCCGAGAAGAAGTTCGTCAGGCGCATCGTGCTGACCGCCTCGGGCGGTCCGTTCCGCACCACGCCGCTGGACAAGCTGGAAGGCGTGACGCCCGAGCAGGCCTGCGCCCATCCCAACTGGGTGATGGGCCGCAAGATCTCGGTCGACTCCGCCACCATGATGAACAAGGCGCTGGAGGTGATCGAGGCGCGCTGGCTGTTCGACGTCGCGCCGGAGCAGATCGAGGTGGTGATCCACCCGCAGAGCATCATCCATTCGCTGGTGGAGTACGCCGACGGGTCGATGCTGGCGCAGCTCTCCAATCCGGACATGCGGGTGCCGATCGCGCACGCGCTGGCCTATCCCGAGCGCGTCGCCTCGGGAGCGCAGGCGCTCGACCTGTCGCTGGTGAAGACCCTTTCCTTCGAGCGCCCCGACCCGGCGCGCTTCCCCGGGCTGCGGCTCGCCTATGCCGCGCTGCAGGCCGGCGGCACCGCGCCGGCGGCGCTGAACGCCGCCAACGAGGTCGCGGTCGAGGCGTTCCTCGCGCGTCGCCTCGCCTTCACCGGCATCGGGCGGGTGATCGAGACGACGCTCGAGCGCTGCGAGACGCGCGCCGCGGAGCGCCTCGACGCGGTGCTCGAGGCCGATGCGCACGCGCGCCGCACGGCTGCCTCCCTGGTGATGGCCGAGGCCGCATGAGCCTGCTGCACACCGTCGTCGCCTTCATCGTCGCGCTCGGAGTGCTGATCGTGGTGCACGAGTACGGCCACTACCTGGTGGCACGGCTGTGCGGCGTAAAGGTGCTGCGCTTCTCGGTAGGCTTCGGTCGGGCGCTGCTGGTGAAGCGGGTCGGCAAGGACCGCACCGAATGGGTGGTTGCCGCGATCCCGTTCGGCGGCTACGTGAAGATGCTCGACGAGCGCGAAGGCCCGGTGGAGCCGCGGGACCTGCCGCGCGCCTTCAACCGGCAGAGCGTCGGCAAGCGCTTCGCCATCGTGATCGCCGGGCCGCTGTTCAACTTCGCCTTCGCGGTGCTGGTCTACGCCGGGCTGTTCATGTACGGGCTGCCCGAGGCGCGGCCGGTGCTCGCCGAGCCGCCGGCGGGCAGCACCGCGGCGCTCGCCGGCCTGCGCGGCGGCGACACGGTGCGCAAGGCAGGCGACGAATCGATCGCCACCTGGCAGGAGCTGCGCTGGCGCGTGCTGCAGGCGGCGCTGCAGCGCGAGACGCTGCGGCTGGAGATCCTGAGCGAGCGCGGCCACCTCGCCAGCGCGACCCTCGACCTGCGCGGCTTTCCGGTCGACGACCTCGAAAGCGACGCACTGGAGCGCGTCGGCGTGAAGCTGTACCGGCCGCCGCTCGACCCGGTACTGGGACAGGTCGTCGCCGGCGGGGCGGCGGAGCGCGCGGGACTGGCGGCCGGCGACCGCATCGTGCGCGCCGACGGCAGGCCGGTCGACTCGTGGGACGCGCTGGTGACGGCAATCCGCGCGAGCCCGGGCAAGACGCTGCGCCTGACGGTCGAGCGCGAGGCGACCACGCGCACCGTGGATGTGGTGCCCGACCCGGTCGGCCCGGCCGAAGCGCGCATCGGGCGCATCGGCGCCGCGCCGCACGTGCCGCCGTCGCACGCGGAGAAAATGCTGGTGCGCGTGCAGCACGGCGTGGCCGCCAGCTTCGCCAAGGCGCTCGCCAAGACCTGGGACATCTCGATCTTCAGCTTGAAGATGCTGGGCAAGATGCTGGTCGGCGAGGTGTCGTGGAAGCACCTGTCCGGGCCGGTGACCATCGCCGACTTCGCCGGCCAGTCGGCGCAGATGGGCTGGATCTCGTACCTCACCTTCCTCGCGCTGATCAGCATCAGCCTCGGCGTGCTGAACCTGCTGCCGATTCCGCTGCTCGACGGCGGGCACCTGATGTACTACCTGATCGAGATCGTCAAGGGCAAGCCGGTCTCCGAGCGCGCGATGGAGCTCGGGCAGCGCGTCGGCCTGGCGCTGCTGCTGGTGATGATGGCGTTCGCCTTCTACAACGACCTGAACCGCCTGCTTACCGGCTGAATGCTGCTTCGCCGGTTCTTCTTCGCCGCGGTCGTCGCATCGTGCCTAGCCGTGGCGGCGGACGCGCTCGCGCAGGCCTTCAAGCCGTTCATCGTGCGCGACATCCGCGTCGAGGGCCTGCAGCGCACCGAGCCGGGCACCGTGTTCAGCTACCTGCCGGTGAAGGTGGGCGAGACGATGGACGAGGCGCGCGCGCAAAGGGCGCTGCGCGCCCTGTTCGCCACCGGCTTCTTCCAGGACGTGCGCCTCGAGGTGGAGGGCGACGTGCTGGTGGTGCTGGTGACGGAGCGCCCGGCGATCGCCAGCATCGACTTCTCCGGCATGAGCGAGTTCCAGCCCGAGGTGGTGAAGAAGGTGCTGCGCGAGAACGGCATGGCGGAGGGCCGCATCTTCGACCGCTCGGTGCTCGACCTGGCCGAGCAGGAGCTGAAGAAGCAGTACCTGTCGAAGGGCATGTACGCGGTCGAGGTGCAGACCACGGTGACGCCGCTCGAGCGCAACCGGGTCGGCGTCAACATCGCCGTCACCGAGGGCGAGGTGGCGAAGATCCGCGCCGTCAACGTCGTCGGCGCCGAGGCGTTTCCCGAGAGCGAGCTGACCTCGCAGTTCACCTCGCGCACGCCGGGCTGGCTGACCTGGTACACCAAGCACGACCGCTACGCGCGCGAGCGCCTGGCGGCCGACCTGGAGACGCTGCGCGCCTACTACCAGAACCGCGGCTACCTGGACTTCAACATCGAGTCGACGCAGGTCTCGATCACGCCGGACCGCAAGGACATCTACGTCACCATCAACATCGTCGAGGGCGAGAAGTACACCGTCTCCGAGGTGCAGCTCGGCGGGCAGCTGCTGCTGCCGCGCGAGGAGCTCGACCGGCTGGTGCAGGTCAAGGCGGGCGACGTGTTCTCGCGCGAGAAGCTCACCGCCAGCACCAAGGCGATCGCCGACCGGCTCGGCAACGAGGGCTACGCCTTCGCCAACGCCAACGCCGTGCCGCGCATCGACAAGGAGAAGCGCACGGTGGCGTTCAACATCGTGGTCGACCCCGGCCGCCGCGTCTACGTGCGGCGCATCGACATCTCCGGCAACTCGAAGACGCGCGACGAGGTGATCCGCCGCGAGATGCGCCAGCTCGAGGGCTCCTACTACGACACCTCGAAGATCCAGCTGTCGCGCCGCCGCATCGACCGCACGCAGTTCTTCAGCGACGTGACGGTGGAGACGCGCCCCGTCGAGGGCAGCTCGGACCAGGTCGACGTGGCGTACAACGTCAAGGAGCGGCCCACCGGGGCGCTGCTGCTCGGCCTGGGCTTCTCCAGCGTGGAGAAGGTGTCGCTGTCGGCCTCGGTGCGGCAGTCGAACGCCTTCGGCACCGGCAAGTACCTGTCGGCGAACGTCAACTTCGGCAGCGTGAACACGGTCTACTCGCTGTCCTACCTCGACCCCTACTACACGGTCGACGGCGTCAGCCGGGGCTTCGACGTCTACAAGCGCGAGACCGACGCCTCCAACCTGGCGGTGGGTCCCTACGTGATGGACGCCACCGGCGGCGGGGTGAAGTTCGGCTACCCGATCTCGGAAACCGGCTCGGTCGATTTCGGCCTCGGCATCGAGTCGGCCAAGCTGAGCGTGTTCGCCAACAGCCCGCTGCAGTACATCGACTTCGTCAACCAGTTCGGCGGCGAATACGTGTACGGCAACGTGACCGCCGGCCTGGCGCGCGACACGCGGGACAGCGTCCTGCAGCCGCGCTCGGGCACGCTGCAGCGCGTCGGCAGCGAGTTTGCCGGCGGCGACCTGTCCTACTACCGGCTGAGCTACGTCCACTCGTGGTACACGCCGCTCAGCCGGGACCTGTCGCTGCTGCTGCGCGGCGACCTGGGCTATGCCGACGGCCTCGGCGGCAAGCCGCTGCCGTTCTTCAAGGCGTATTTCGCCGGCGGCCCCGATTCGGTGCGCGGCTACCGGCCGTTCTCGCTCGGCCCGCGCGACATCTTCGGCAACGCCATCGGCGGCAACGTCAAGGTCACCGGCGGCTCCGAGCTGCTGTTCCCGCTGCCGGGCGCCGACCGCGACCAGTCGCTGCGCCTGTCTGCCTTCGTCGACTTCGGCCAGGTGTACGCGCAGGACGCGAAGATCGACCTCGGCGAGCTGCGCTTCTCCAGCGGGGTGGCCCTCAGCTGGCTGTCGCCGTTCGGCCCGCTGCGGCTGTCGATCGGCGTGCCGCTGAACGCGAGGGACGGGGATCAGATACAGAGGATACAATTCAGCTTCGGCACCGGATTCTGAGGCTCAGGCATGATGCAAAGACTGCTGCTCGCCGCCGCGCTCGGCTGCGCGGCGCTGCCCACCGCGGCGCAGGCGCCCCAGGCGGGCAAGTTCGGCTTCGTCAACACCGAGCGCATCCTGCGCGAGGCGGTGCCCGCGCAGCGGGCGCAGAAGAAGATCGAGGCCGAGTTCAAGAAGCGCGACGAGGAGCTGGCGAAGATCGCCAGCGACCTGAAGAAGATGCAGGAGGACCTGGAAAAGAACGCCGTCACCATGAGCGAGACCCAGCGCCGCACGCGCGAGCGCGACTTCGGCGAGCTCAACCGCGACTTCCAGCGCAAGCAGCGCGAGTTCCGCGAGGACCTCAACCAGCGCCGCAACGAGGAGCTGGCGCAGGTGGTGCAGCAGGCGAACGGCGTGATCCGCCTGATCGCCGAGCAGGAGAAGTTCGACATCATCTTCCAGGACGCCGTATTTGCGAGCCCGCGCATCGACATCACCGACAAGGTGATCAAGGCGCTGGAAGCAGGCAAGCCACCGGCGAAGTGAGCCGATGCCTGGGCCGCTGACGCTCGGGGAAATCGCCTCGCGACTGGGCGGCCGGGTGGCGGGCGACGCCGCCACCGTGATCAGCCAGGTCGGCTCCCTCGACAGCGCCGGCGCGGGGCAGATCGCCTTCCTCGCCAGCCTCAAGCACCGCGACAAGCTGGCGACCACGCGCGCCGCCGCGGTGATCGTCCCGCCGCCGGCCGAGAAGCTCACCGAACGGCCGCGCATCGTGTGCGACGACCCCTACGCCTACTACGCGCAGGTCTCGCAGATCTTCAACCCGCTCACCGTGCAGGCGCCGGGCGTGCATCCGAGCGCGGTGGTGGCGCCGGGTGCGCAGCTCGGCGCGCGCGTCTCGATCGGCGCGGGCTGCGTGGTGGGCGAGGGCGCCTCGATCGGCGACGACAGCTGCCTCTACCCGCGCGTGGTGGTCTATCCCGGCTGCCGCATCGGCGCGCGCTGCATCGTTCAGGCGGGCGCGGTGATCGGCTCCGACGGCTTCGGCAACGCGCGCCACAAAGGCCGCTGGATCAAGATCCCGCAGATCGGCTCGGTGCGCATCGGCGACGACGTGGAGATCGGCGCCAATACCACCATCGACCGCGGCCACCTCGGCGACACCGTGATCGAGGACGGCGTGCGCCTCGACAACCAGATCCAGGTCGGCCACAACACGCGCATCGGCGCGCACACCGCGATCGCCGGCTGCGTCGGCATCGCCGGCAGCGCCGACATCGGCAGCTACTGCACGTTCGGCGGCGCGGCGATGGTGCTCGGCCATCTCAAGATCGTGGACCACGTGCACGTCGGCGCCGGCACCATGGTGTCGCGCTCGATCCTCAAGCCGGGCGAGTACGCCGGCTTCTTCCCGATCGACGAGAGCAAGGCCTGGGCGCGCAACGCGGTGCACATCCGGCACCTCGACGACCTCACCGACCGCATCCGCGTGCTGGAGAAGACCGACAAGAAGCCGGGCACCAACAGGGGGAAGAAGAATGGCTGAGATGGACGTGCAGCAGGTCCTCGCGCATCTGCCGCACCGCTACCCGATGCTGATGATCGACCGGGTGCTGGTGCGCGAGCCGGGCAAGCGGATCGTCGCGCTGAAGAACGTATCGGCCGGCGAGCCCTGCTTCCAGGGTCATTTCCCCGGCCGGCCGATCTTTCCCGGCGTGCTGATCCTCGAGGCGATGGCGCAGGCCGCCGGCCTGTGCTTCGCCGATACCCCGGACAAGGCGACCAAGTACATCTACTACTACGCCGGCATCGACAACGCCCGCTTCAAGCGGCCGGTGCTGCCGGGGGATCAGCTCGAGCTCGAG
>DASUZH010000331.1:0-3352 GCA_036376975.1 Burkholderiales bacterium
CCGCGTCGATCCGCCGGGCGAGCTCCTCCACGGTCGAGGCGTTGTTGTAGACCGGGATGACGATGCTGATCACTCAGCCTTGCCCCGGCTTGTAGAGGCGCTGCTCCTCGGGCAGGAAGAACTCCTCCAGCGAGGTGGGCAGGCGCGTATCGAAGCCGATGATGCGGCGCGCCTGCGGGTTCAGCGCGCCGGCGATCGATGCCGGGATGAAGCGCACCCAGTCGAAGCGCTGCTTCATGAACGAGCGGCAGGCGTTCATGGTCAGCGCATGGCGCCAGGCGCCGGTGCGGTTGTCCCCGGCGCGGTGGAACAGCCGCCCGTCGAACACGATCATGCTGCCGGCGGCGCAGGTCAGCCGCACGCAGTGCCGGTCGAAGAACTCCTGCGAGGGCGCCTCGGCGCTGTGGTGCGAGCCCGGCAGGACCTGGGTGGCGCCGTTGTCGTCGGTGAAATCGTCCAGCGTCCACATCACGCCGACGTTGAAGCTGTAGCCGCGCACCCAGCGGGGGCTGTCGACGTGGATGCGGTTGCCGTAGTTCGTGCCGCGCGGCGGCAGCGACGAGCTGGTGAACGCGTACAGAATCCAGCTCGCGCCGAGCAGCGGGGCGATCAGCTCCTGCAGGCGCTGATCCTCCAGCAGGCGGCCGAACATCGGGTCGCGGCAGAGCAGGTCGTGCATCAGGTAGCGGTCGTGCTGGCTCTGCGCGGTCGCGCCGGGGCGGTACTCCTCGAGCGCGCGCGCCAGCCCGGCCTTCAGGCGCTCGCGTTGCGCAGCGTCGAGCAGCGCCGGAATCACGCTGTACCCGCGCGTCGCCATGTTCAAGGCATGCTCGGAAAGCGCCGTCACTTCGCGAACCTCATGTAGCGGACCGCGCCCCTCCCGCAATTGAACAGCAGATCCAGGATCGTCACCTCGTGCGAGAACCCGCCCCACAACTGAGGATATTCGGAGTAGCCAGTGTAATCAAACCAGCTCACCTTGATGCCGCGGCCGGCGAAGGCCGCTTCGTCGAGGTAGTTGCGCGCGCTCGGCCCCGTGACGTATTCCGCGGCGCCGGCCTGCAGGCACAGCTCGACGAGCCGGTCGATGCGGTCTTCCGCGAGGCGGTAGTCCCAGGAATTGCTTATTTTCGTGCGGATGCCGAGATAGCCGCACACCGCCTCGATGAGCGCGCGGTTGAGGCCCGAGAGATGCGAATGGCGGACGCCGCGATACAGCGGCTCGAACACCGCGGCGACCTCGGCGAAATGCGCCGCGCGCCCGTAATTGGCCTCCAGCGTCCTCCAGTGCTTCTCCTGCCAGCGGGGATCGGGAAGCTCGACGTCGCGGATGCGCCGGCCGATGTCCTGGCCGACCGGGATGCTGAGCCACTGCAGGCCGTTCGGCGTCTTGATGCGGTTGCGGTTGCGCCAGTCGTTCTTGGTGAACTGCACGTCGTCGTAGAGGATGAACTCGTCCACGGCGGCGATCAGGTCGAAGTATCCCTTCCAGGGGATGTAGTTCGACTGCAGGATGGCGACCTTCCTCATCGCGCCGCGCAGTCCGGCGGCCGGCCGCCTTCCCAGTCGACGAGCGCGCCGAGATCGAGGCGCACCTGGCTGCGGGAGTAGGAGAGGATCGCCCTGCCCTCGGCAGCTTCCAGGCGCGCGTCCAGGCCGACGTAGTAGCGCGACCAGCCGGCGCCGAGCGGCTCGGTGACCGCCATCTGGCCGCGAAGCAGGTGCCGGCAGCTCCGCTCGATGCGGTCGAACAGGGCGGAGGCGCGCAGCTCGGCGGCGGCATCCGCCGGGTCGCGCGGCGCCGCGGCGAGCGCGCAGCTGGTCAGCGACAGCGGCTCTTCCGCGGCATAGCTGAGCGCGATGCGATTGGCCGCGCGCGACAGCGCGTCGGCGCCCTCGCGCCGCCACGGGATGGCGAAGCAGTCGCGCGGGTCGACGCGCAGCCCCAGGCGCCGCAGCTTCGCGTCCGCCAGGCGCAGGTCCTGGCCGAGCACGCGCACCCGGCCGCGGTAGCGCTCGAGCAGCGCCGCCAGGCGCGGCGCGTCGCCCGGCAGGCTGATCTGGCCGCTGAAGCTGGCGAAAGCCGACTGCGGGTGCAGCAGCGGGGCCGCCGCGGAAGGCGTGAGGACCTCGACGCTCAGGTAGAGCGCCGGCTCGCGCAGCGCGCGCTCGGGCGGCTCGTAGGGCAGCCAGTGCCGGGTCCACGGCTCGGACAGGAACCAGCGCGGCGGCGAAGCGACCGCGGCGCACACCACCTGCACGGCGAGCAGCGCGCCCAGCGCCACGCGCGCCGCGCCGGGCGCCAGCACGCGCTCGGCCAGCCGCGCCAGGCAGACGCCGGCGAGGAGCAGCACCACCATGCCGTAGCGGCCGTTGGCCGTGGTCGCCAGCCAGGCGAGCAGCGCGAGGCCGAAGAAGCCGAGCACGCGCCGGTCCGCGGCGCGCAGCGCGCTCGCGTTCTGCGCGCGGCGCAGCGCGGGGACCGCGAGCGCCGCGCCCGCCAGCACCAGCGCGGCGAAGCGCGCATCGGGCGCGAAGGTCTCGACATAGAGGTGGCGATCGAGCGTGATCATGCGGAACGGGAACGCCAGCCAGTCGAGCGGACCGCCGAGGCCGAAGCGCGCCGCCGCCAGGTTGAAGGGCAGCGCCTCGGGCGAGCGGAACCAGCCGTTCATGAGCGGGAACACCGGGTTGCCGAATTCGCGCCAGAGCGCGGCGAGCCAGGGTCCGGCGAGCAGCGCCACGGCCGCCGCGCCGCCGGCGGCGTACGCCACCCCGGCGCGCAGGCGCTGCGCCGCCGACAGCCCCGGCAGCGCGAGGGCGAGCGGCAGCGCGGCGATCGCGAACAGGGCGTTGGAGTACTTGAGCGCCGCCGCCGCGCCGAAAAGCGCCCCCGCCACGGCGGCGCGGGTGGCGGGGCGCGCGCCCCCGTCCATCAGCAGGAGCAGGCCCGCCAGCATCGGCGGCACCAGCAGCGGGTCGAGGAACGAGGAGCCGACGGTCGTCCACCACACCGAGGTCGCCGCGCCGAGCGCGGTGCCGAGCACGGCATGGACCGTGCGCTCGCGCGCCGGCAGGTGGGCGAACAGGCGCCGGGCGATGAGATAGAGCAGCGGCAACGCGAGGCTGTGCGCGAGGGCCAGGATGATCGACGCCGCCACGCTGTGCCAGCCGGCGGAGACCATCAGGTAGAACGGCAGGTAGCCGACGGGATTCAGGTAGCTCTGGCCGGCCGCGGCGAAGAAATCCTGCGCCAGCCGGCCGCCGAGCAGCTCGTAAGGCAGGTAGTAGTGGTAGTTGAGCAGGTCCCAGTTGACGTCCTTGCCGGCGACGACCGTCCACGCCGCGCACA
>DASUZH010000332.1:0-8468 GCA_036376975.1 Burkholderiales bacterium
GATCGTCCGCCGCAGCCTGCACGACGAGGTCGCTTCCCGCGTGCGCGACATGATCATTGAGGGCGCCCTCGCCCCCGGCGCGCGCATATATGAAGAGCAGCTCGCCAAGACGCTCGGGGTGTCCCGCACGCCGATGCGCGAAGCGCTCAAGACCCTGGCCAGCGAAGGACTGATCGAGCTGGTGGCGGCGCGCGGCGCGCTGGTGCGGCGCTTCTCGCCGAAGGACGTGCGCGACATGCTGGACGTCCTCGCGGTGCTGGAGTCCTTCGCCGCCCGCCTCGCCTGCAGGGCGGCGGGCGACGACCAGATCGCCGAGCTGCGCGCGCTGCACGACCGCATGGTGGCGTTCTACAAGGCGAAGAACCGCCTCGAGTACTACAAGCTGAACCAGGACTTCCACTCCGGCGTGCTGCGCCTCTCGGGCAACGCCGCCCTGCAGAGCGCGCACCTGGCGATCCAGGCGCGCCTCAAGCGCATCCGCTACATCGGCAACAGCGAGCCGCGCAAGTGGAAGGACGCCATGGCCGAGCACGACGAGATGATCCGCCGCCTCGAGGCGCGCGACGCCGACGGGCTGGCCGCCATCCTCGCGCTCCACATGGAGCACACCTGGGAGCGGGTGAAGGAAATCCTCTAGGGAATGGGCCCCCGCGTACGCGGGGGCGACGGCTCACGCAGTCGCGAAGCGCTTGGAGTGCCGCCCGCGGCGTTTCATGTCCGAGAAGCGCAGCACCGTCTCGACCAGGTCGTCGTCGGTCGACAGCTCGATCGCGTCGACCGCGGCCTCGCTGAAGGCCCGGCGCAGCTCGGCCTCGCGGCGCTTCGCCGCGGCGGCGAAGCGCTTGCGGAAGCCGCTGTCGTTGGTGTCAACGTAGAGCTGCTCGCCGGTCTCGGCGTCCTGCACCACCACCAGGCCGAGGTCGGGCAGCTCGGACTCGAGCGGGTCGTGCAGGCGCACCGCGATCACCTCGTGGCGCTGCGCCAGGCGGCCGAGCGCCTCGCCCCAGCCCGGCGCGCTGATGAAGTCGGACACGACGAAGACCAGCGAGCGGCGGCGGATGGCGAGCTCGGCGGCGCGCAGCAGCTCGCCCAGGTTGGTGCCGGAGGAGGACGGCGTCTCCGGCTGCGACTGCATGGCGTGCAGGATGTTCAGCACCTGGCGCCGGCCGTTGCGCGCCGGGATCATGCCGTCGACCCGCTCGCCGTAGTAGAGCGCGCCGACGCGGTTGCCGCGGCGCGTGAGCACGCGCGCGAGCAGCGCGACGAAGTCGGTCGAGATGTTCTTCTTCCGCACCAGCTGCGAGCCGAAGTTCACCGACTGGCTGAGGTCGAGCAGGAACCAGGCGGTGATCTCGCGGTCCTCGTGGTACTCGCGCACGTACGGCTGCTGCAGGCGCGCGGTGACGTTCCAGTCGATGTGGCGCACGTCGTCGCCGTACTGGTACTCGCGCAGGTCGGCGAGGTCGAGGCCGTAGCCGCGGAACAGCGTGCGGTAGTCGCCGTGCAGCAGGCCGTCGAGACGGCGCATCACCGTCCATTCGACCCGGCGCAGGATCGCCTCGGGCCCGGCGACCGGCTTACGTGCCGGTTGCTCTTGCATTCGCCTGCAGCGGCTTGTCGGGCGCCCGCACCTGCCTCATCACCTTGATCAGCAGCTCATCGGCGGTCAGCCCCTCGGCGAGCGCCTCGTAGGACAGCACCAGGCGGTGGCGGAACACGTCGCGCACCAGGTCGACCACGTCCTCGGGCAGCGCATAGTCGCGCCCGCGCAGGAAGGCGAGCGCGCGCGCCGCCTCGATCAGGTGGATCGAGGCGCGCGGGCTCGCGCCATAGGTCAGGTACTTCTCGATCTCGGCCAGTCCGAACTTCTTCGGCTCGCGCGTCGCCGCCGACAGGCGCACGGCGTACTGGATGAGCGAAGGCTCGACGTAGCCCTTGCGGCATTCGCGCTGCAGGTCGCGCAATTGCTCGGTGCTCGCCACCACCGCGGTGTCGTGCACCGGCCCGGTGACGCGCTCGACGATGACGAACTCCTCTTCCTCGGTCGGGTAGTTGACCAGCACCTTCATCATGAAGCGGTCGACCTGCGCCTCGGGCAGCGGGTAGGTGCCCTCGGTCTCGATCGGGTTCTGCGTCGCCATCACCACGAACGGGTCGGGCACCTTGTGCGTCTCGCCGGCGATGGTCACCTGGCGCTCCTGCATCACTTCCAGCAGCGCGCTCTGCACCTTGGCCGGCGCGCGGTTGATCTCGTCGGCCAGCAGCAGGTTGCAGAACACCGGGCCGAGCGAGGTGTTGAAGTCGCCGCTCTTCTGGTTGTAGATGCGCGTGCCGACCAGGTCGGCCGGCACCAGGTCGGGCGTGAACTGGATGCGGCGGAAGCTGCCGCGCACGGTGGCGGCGAGCGTCTTCACGGTCAGCGTCTTCGCCAGTCCGGGCACGCCCTCGACCAGCAGGTGGCCCTGCGCCAGCGTGGCGACCAGCACGCGCTCGAGGAAGCGGTCCTGCCCGACGACGGTCTTCTTCACCTCGTAGAGGATGCGCTCCATGAGCGAGGCCACTTCCGCGCCGTCTTCCCTTGGCTCCATTGTTTCTCCTAGAAAGGATTCAGGCCGACCGCGCCGGCGGCGTTCTCGATCGGCACGGCGAAGCCGATGCCGATGAACACGCGCTGCTCGGTCGGGTTGAGCAGTCCGGTGACGATGCCGACGACCTCGCCGTCGGCGGTGACCAGCGGGCCGCCCGAGTTGCCGGGGTTCACCGCGGCGTCGAACTGGATCAGGTTGCTGAGCAGGCGCTTGCCGGAGCTCGCGCGGTACTCGCGCTTCAGCCCGGAGATCACGCCCGCGCTGGCCGACGGGCCGATGCCGAACGGAAAGCCGACCGCGACGACCTGGTCGCCGGGCCGCAGGCCGTTGGTGGAGCGCAGCGTGGCCGGCTGCAGGTCGTCGGGCAGCTCCTTCGCCTGCAGCACCGCGAGGTCGTGCTCCGGCCTCTCGCCGATCACGTCGGCCGCGCTCTCGGTGCCGTCCGCGAAAGTAATCTTTATCTGCTTGGAGCCGTACACGACGTGCAAATTGGTGAGGATGATGCCCGTGTCGACAATCACCACCCCCGTGCCGACGTTGCCTTCGGGCTTGGTGTCGTTCTCGGGATCCTCGACCTCCGGGATGCCCCGCACGTGCACCACGGAGGGACGGATCTTCTCGTACGCCTCGGCCGGCGTGAGAAGCGGCGCCGCGGCCTCGGGGGGCAGCGGCGGGATCACCGCCTGGCTCGGCGAAAGCAACCATATGGAAAGGGCCAGCAGCAAGGCCAGCGCAGCGGCCGCGGGCACGCGCAGCTTCTTCCAGGCAATGGGCTTCCGGGGAGGGCGCGGCGCTTCGGCCTGCGCCTCGACCGCCGGCGCGGGCGGCAGGCGGCGGGAACTGCTGTAGACGGCGACGCGCTTTTTCACGTCAGGTACCTCGAGGCATGTTACCAGCCGCGCAAGCGGCGCGGCACCACTCGACCGGTTAGTCCGTCAGGACGGTTCGCCGGTTCCGGTAAACCGTTGATCGGTTGCGAACTCCCTGCTCGCGGTCTATTCCGGCAATGGGCCGACCGGCGCGTTCGTGCGGCAATTCACGGGCTACTGGTACGCCCCTTGCTCCCGCTCAGACACGCGGGGGTAGCTCAATGGCCAGAGCGCGATCCTCCAAGATTGAGATATGAGTTCGACCCTCATTCCCCGCTCCAGAACCCTTCCGCCTCCCGCTGCTCCCGGCTCTTGAGCGGGCCCTCCTGCTGCGGCCGCAGCGCTTCGCGCATGAACAGCGACGCAGCCGGCGTGAGCGCGCGTCCCTTCGGATGCGCCAGGCTCCAGCGGCGGTCGGCGGGCAGGTCCTCGATGTCGAGCGCGAACAGGTAGACGTCGTCGGCGCCGGTGGCGAGCCGCGTCAGCAGCTCGGCGCGCTCGCCGATATGCAGGCTTGCCTGCACGCCCGGATGCCGCGAGCAGAAGTCGGCGAGGAGGCGCGCTGCTTCGGAGCGGCCCTCGGGCTCGGCGGCCAGCCGCAGCGTCTCGGCGGGGGCGGGCCGCCGCCAGGCGTCGAGCTTGGTGTCGGTGCGCACCAGGCAGTGGATCAGCTCGCCGCAGCTCTCCTGCAGCGAATGCCCGGCCGGGGTGAGCCGCAAGGCGCGCCCCTTCTGCTCGAACAGCGTGACCTCGAGCGTTGCGGCGAGCTTCTTGATCTGCAGCGAGACCGTGGGCTGGGCGAGGTGCAGCTCCGCCGCCGCGCGGGTCACGCTGCCCAGGCGGGCGACGGCCTCGAACACCAGCAGTTGCGTGAGCAGCCCATGACGATAAAACCTGCGCGTTCGTGCGCGAGACGGCATCTCGGCTCCTTGACGGTAACCGAGGTCTCGCTTGCAGCGGGTATATGGGCTGCCGGGGTGACCGGGGATGTTCCCCGAAGTGACGACCACCCCGCGGGAAGCTACTCCCCTACGGGAAGCCGCAGTGTACCTGCGCGCGGGCGCCGCGGCAAACGCCGCGCGGCCCATCCATGCAAAGCATTGCAAAGCGCAATGGGTCGCATTGCGCATGCTCAATTTTCTTTCGCGCGGGGGAGGCACAGCATCGCTGCATGCTCATCACCTCTCCCGAGTTCTGGTCCGCGCTGGCGGCCATCGTGGTCATCGACCTGGTGCTCGCCGGCGACAATGCGATCGTCATTGCGCTCGCCTCGCGCAACCTGCCCAAGACCCTGCAGCGCCGCGCGATAGTCTGGGGCACCGTCGGCGCGGTCGCGGTGCGCGCCAGCCTGACGGTGGCGGTGCTCTGGCTGCTGGAGATCCCCGGCCTGATGCTGGCGGGCGGCATCCTGCTCGCCTGGATCGCCTACCGGCTGCTGGCCGGCGACGATGGCGAGCGCGGGCACGAGGTCGCGCCGGCGAAAAGCTTCTGGGCCGCGATGCGCACCATCGTCATCGCCGACGCCGTGATGGGACTCGACAACGTCCTCGCGGTGGCGGGCGCCGCGCACGGCAGCGTGCTGCTGGTAGTCGCCGGGCTGGTGATCAGCATTCCCATCGTGGTCTGGGGCTCGACCCTGATCCTGCACTGGATCGAGCGCTTCCCCGCCCTGCTGTATGTCGGCAGCGCGGTGCTCGCCTGGACCGCGGCCAAGATGATCGCCGACGAGCCGCTCTACCAGGAGTGGCTCGCCGAGCACGGCGGCGTGCGCCCGGCGCTTTACGCCGGCGTCATCGGCGGCGTGCTCGGCATCGCCTGGCTGCGCAACCGCAAGACCGCAGCCGCA
Organism: Burkholderiales bacterium; assembly: GCA_036376975.1. Lineage (GTDB taxonomy): Bacteria > Pseudomonadota > Gammaproteobacteria > Burkholderiales > SG8-39 > SCGC-AG-212-J23. The sequence continues at coordinate 5,304 of DASUZH010000332.1, forward strand.
TCGCAGCAGCAACCTCGGAAGGAGGCCGTTTCATGAAAGTGCTTATCCCGGTCGATTCCTCCAGCGCCGCGCTGGCGCCGGTCGAACACCTTGCGCGGCTCGCGCGCTCGGGCGTGGAGCTCGAGGTCCTGGTGATGAACGTGCAGCCGCGGTTCCATCGCCACATTTCGCAGTTCAGCAGCCGCAGCGCGCGCGAGGAACTGCGCGTCGAGCGCAGCCGCGCCGCAATGGCTCGCGCCATCGAGGCGCTGTCGCTGGCCGGCCTGCAGTTCCGCGCCTTCGCCGAAGTCGGCACGCCGGCCGAGCGCATTGCCGCGGTGGCCGAGCGCGAGCAGGTCGACGAGGTGATGATGGGCGTCGGCCGGCATCCCGGCTGGCTGCGCTGGCTGAACCCTTCGATCGCGCAGGGAATCATGGCGCGCACGGACGTGCCGGTCACCGTGCTTTCCCGCGGCCGCGCCGGCAAGCTCGAGCGCTTCGCCGTGCCGGCGGGCGTGGCCAGCCTGGCGGCCTGGCTGCTGGCGGCGGAATAACTACGCCGCGCGGTTGCAGCGCGGCAGCCGCAGGAACCGCTCGCAGTAGTGGTCGAGCAGGCTGCGCTCCAGCACCGCGACGTCGCTCGACAGCCGCCAGGAGTAGTGCGTCGGGATGCAGCAGCAGTGGTCGCGGCCTTCGACCAGGTCGAGCAGCCGCGAGCGGATGGTGGCGCCTTCGCCGCGCGCCGAGCCGATGTAGACCAGCTCGTCGCCGTCCCAGAGGAAGACCAGGCCGGGGTCGTCGGGCGCTCCGGCCACCGCGCCGGCGCTGAACGCGTAGCGCACCAGCTCGTCGAGCAGCCGCTCGTTGTCGCGCGACAGCGCCTCGCCCGGCGAGATCATTTCGTCGATCAGCAGGTCCACCGCCTTGAGGAACGCGCCGACCGGGGGCCGCGCCGCGCCGTCGATCCAGGCGCGCAGGTCCGCCAGCGGCACGCGCAGGTAGTCGGAAAGGGACGCCTCTCCTCCCACCACCCGTGCGGCGGCGCGGAGGGTGCGGCTGTACACGCTTGCAGCCACAGCACTGCCCCTCTACGTAAACCCCCTACTGCCTCGGCAATTAGACCCGGAACTCCTGCGATTAATCCACCTTGGATGGGGCGTAGAATGGGCCGGCACGCGTAGCGTCATCCGGCGGCGCCCTCTTCCAGAGATCGCGCCGAAATTCTCTCCTGGCCCGTCAGGGCTCCCGGACCTTATCTGGCTGCAGTCGCTGTGTTTTCCTTGAGGTGCACTTATGGACATCATCGTCTGGGCGCTCGTCGGCGCCATCCTGGGCTGGGCCGCCTATGCGTTTCTGGGCTACAACGAAGGTCGCGGCAAGGCCGTCTCGATCATCATCGGCGTGGTCGGCGGCATCCTCGGCGGGGAGATGATCGGGCCGATGTTTACCGCTGGCACGGTGGTGGCGGGAAGCTTCAACTCCGCCGGGCTGATCTACGCCGGGGTGGTCGCGGCGCTCTTCCTGGTCGTCGGCAACGTGGTCTACAACAAGTGGGGCGTATAGGCTTGGCGGAGAGTGAGGGATTCGAACCCCCGAGCCCTTGCGGGCTAACGGTTTTCAAGACCGCCGCATTCAACCGCTCTGCCAACTCTCCGGCTTGAAAAACCCTGTTGCGACCGCATTTTAGCCTGCGTGGCGGACCCGATCTTGCAACCTTGTCAGGGTATAGTAGTCTTACAGAACACTAGGAGGATCACACACATACCATGCAACCAGAACTGAAGCCGGTACGCACCGACGACCAGGGCTTTGGCCGCACTCCGTACGAAGCGGCGCCGGAAGTTGCCTATTCGACGGCGCAAGGCCAGAAGGTCCTGCGCAACACCTACCTGATGCTTGCCGTCACGATGGTGCCGACGCTGATCGGCGCCTTCATCGGCATGCAGACCGCCGCGATCGTGATGGCGGCGCCGATCGTCACCTCGCTGGTCATGCTGGCGGTGGTCATCGGCCTGCAGTTCGCCATCGCCGCCAACCGCAACAGCGGCGTCGGCGTCGCGCTGCTGCTGCTGATGACCGGCCTGCTCGGCTGGTGGCTGGGCCCGATCCTCAACGTGGCGCTGTCGATGAAGAACGGCATGCAGCTGGTGGGCTACGCCGCCGCCGGCACCGGCGCGATCTTCTTCGGCATGGCGACGCTGTCGCAGACCATCAAGCGCGACCTGGGCTTCATGGGCAAGTTCCTCTTCGTCGGCATGCTCGCCCTGCTGGTGGCGATGATCGCCAACATGTTCCTGCAGATCCCGGCGCTGGCGCTGACCATCTCGACGCTGGTGATCGTGGTGTTCTCGCTGTTCCTGCTGTACGACCTGCAGCGCATCGTGCGCGGCGGCGAGACCAACTACGTGATGGCGACGACCGGCGTGTACCTCAGCCTGTTCAACATCTTCGCCAACCTGCTGCAGCTGCTCCTCGCGCTGTCCGGCGAGCGCGACTAAGCAAAGCCGCATCAACCAAGAAGGGCGCCTCCGGGCGCCCTTTTCATTTCTGCGCCGGGCAAGTGCGCAGCTCGTAGATGCCGATCGAGTCGATCTGGTTGCCGGTGACGCCGCGCTGCTCGCCCCAGTTGAAGGCAAAGAAACCGCCCGAGGCGTACTGCGGAAAGTCCGCCGCCAGGAAGCGGCGCGCCGCATTCTCGATCGCGTCGAGCGTGTCCGCGCCGGTGTAGAGGTAGGCCTGCGCGGGGGCGCGGCCCTCCGGCAGGTCGATGTGGCGGATGGCGGGCAGGAAGCCGCGACCGAGCACGAGCAGCTGCTTCGCCGGGTAAGGCGGATGGTCGGCTTCCAGCGTCCTGAGCGCGCCCGGGGCGCGGCCGCACGGATAGGCGTTGCGGTAAACGCGCACCTTCGGCAGCTCTCCGCCCGCGGCGCGGCGCGCCTGTGGCGCCGGGACGGCCGGTGACTTCAGCAGGCTTGCGCACGCGCGTCCTTTCCGCGTGAGCGCGAACGCCGGCAGGTCACCGAACTCCAGCAGGACCGGCCCGGCAGCTTCAGCGGCGTCGAAGCGGACCTGGACCTGCGCCGCATCACCCGCCGCTAGGCCGCGAACGCCGCCCGCGGCGAGCAGCGCCGCCAGCGTCTTGCTGCCGCTCTTCCATACCAGGCCGCGCGGCACGCGCGGCTTGCC
>DASUZH010000333.1:0-3822 GCA_036376975.1 Burkholderiales bacterium
CCGATCGGCGCCTGCCTGCTCGACCTCGACACCCACCAGCTCACCGGCCGCGGCGGCGAGGAGATCCCGCTCACCGGCATGGAGTTCGACCTGCTGCGCGTGTTCGCCGAGCACCCCAACCGGGTGCTGTCGCGCGACCAGCTGCTCACCCTGACGCGCAACCGCGAGTGGGAGCCGTTCGACCGCTCGATCGACATCCGCATCGCGCGCCTGCGGCGCAAGATCGAGGCCGACCCCGAGAAGCCGAAAACCATCAAGACCGTCCGCGGCGCCGGCTATATATTCATTCCGTAACCGGAATGTTTCAGCCACGTAACCTTGCACTGAGCTTCCGGTAGTTCAATACACTCCCGGCATGGATTTCAGCTGGGAGCGCCTCAAGCCGATCTTCGATGCAGCTCCCGTGGTGGTCTTCGCCCGCGACGCCGAAGGCCGCTACCTGTACGTCAACCGCGCCTTCGAGCGCCTGATCGGCAAGACGCTGGAGGAGATCCGCGGCCTGCCGATGGAGCAGGTGCTGCCGCCCGAGGCGGCCGCCGCGGTGCGCGAGTCCGACCGCCGGGCGCTCGAGCGGCGCGAGGGCGTGGTGTTCGAGTCGATCGGCCTGTACGGCTCGGGCCGGCGCACCTTCATGAACTTCAAGTTCCCGCTGCCCGGCGCCGACGGCGAGGCCGGCACGCTGTTCGGCTTCGGCACCGACGTCACCGAGCGGCGCCGGCGCGAGGAGGCGCTGCAGGCGGCGGCGCTGGCGGTGTCGAGCGCGAAGGGCGACGCGGTGTTCCCGGAGCTGGTGCGCTACCTGGCGGTGATCCTCAACGTCGAGCTGGCGCTGATCGGCCGCCTCACCGAGAAGGCGCCGCGCACCATCCAGACCCTCGGCGTGTTCGGCGGCGGCGCCTACCGCGAGAACTACGAGTACCCGCTGCACGTCACGCCCTGCCGGCTGGTCGTCGGCGGCGGCTTCTCGATCATCCCCGAGGGCCTGACGCGCGACTTCCCGCAGGACGAGTTCCTGCAGAGGATGGGCGCGGTCGGCTACGCCGGCTATCCGCTGAAGGACGGCGAGGGCAACAGCGCCGGCGTCATCGCGGTCGTCTCGCGCCAGCCGCTCGCCGACCCGCACCTGATCGAGTCGGTGCTGAAGATCTTCGCCGTGCGCGCGAGCGCCGAGCTCGAGCGCCGCGACCACGAGGAGGGCCTGCGCCGCAGCGAGTCGCAGTACCGCGCGATCTTCGAGGCGAGCGCAGACTCGCTGGTGCTGCGCGACGCCGAGTTCCGCGTGGTCGACGTCAACCCGGCCTACGAGACGATGAGCGGGCGCAGGCGCGCCGACGTGCTCGGCCGCAACACCCTCACCATGAGCCCGCCGGAGCTGACCGAGCAGGTGCGCCAGATGCACCGGCGCGCGCTCGCCGGCGAGCCGACCGTGTTCGAGGCGCGCGCCATGCGCGCCGACGGCTCGCGCTTCGACATCGAGACGCGCGGCGTGCCGATCATGCACCACGGCGCGCCGCACGTGCTGTACATCGGCCGCGACATCTCGGCGAAGAAGACCGAGGAGGCGCTGCTGCGCGCGAGCGAGGAGCAGTACCGCGCCATCTTCAACGCCTCCGCCGACGCGCTGGTGCTGCGCGACGCCGAGGCGCGCGTGGTCGACGTCAACCCGGCGTTCCTCGAGATCAGCGGCTTCACGCGCGAGGAGGTGCTGTCCGACTCGCGCTGGATCTTCGCCGTGCCGGAGATGGGCGACCTGGCGAAGGACATGCACCGCCGGGTGATCGCCGGCGAGTCGGTGCAGTTCGAGATCCGCGGCCGGCGCAAGGACGGCTCGCTGATCGACGTCGAGATGCGCGCGGTGCCGATCCGCTACCGCGGCAAGCCGCACGCCCTCGGCATGGCGCGCGACATCACCGCGCGGAAGATGGAGGAAGCGGAGAGGGGGGAGCTCGAGGCGCAGCTGCGCCAGGCGCAGAAGATGGAGGCGATCGGCCAGCTCACCGGCGGCATCGCGCACGACTTCAACAACATCCTGCAGGGCATCCTCGGCAACCTGACGCTGGCGCAGGAGCGCGTCGAGGAGCAGGGCGACGCCAAGCTGACGCGCTACCTCGAGCGCGCGCAGCTCTCGGCGCAGCGCGCGCGCGACCTGATCCAGCAAATGCTCACCTTCAGCCGCGGCCGGCGCGGCGCGCCGCGCGTGCTCGAGCTGCCGCCGCTGATCGCCGAGGCGGCCAAGCTGCTGCGCCCGGCGCTGCCCTCCAGCATCGAGCTGGAAACCCAGCTCGACGACACTGTCGCCGCGGTGCGCGCCGACCCGGTGCAGATCGAGCAGGTGCTGCTCAACCTGTGCATCAACGCGCGCGACGCGATGCGCGGCGAGGGCAAGATCACGCTGCGGGTAACCGCCGCGCGCGGGTACGGCACCTGCACCGGATGCCGGCAGAAAGTGTCCGGGCCGTTCGTCGAGCTGTCGGTGGCCGACAGCGGGCCGGGCATCCCGCCCGGCGTGGTCGACCGCATGTTCGAGCCGTTCTACTCCACCAAGGAGGTCGGCAAGGGCAGCGGCATGGGCCTCTCCATGGTGCACGGCATCGTGCACGAGCACGGCGGCCACGTGGTGGTCGACACCGCGCCCGGCAAGGGCGCCACCTTCCGCATCCTGCTGCCCGACGTGAAGGAGGCGATCGAAGCGTTCCGGCAGGAGCGGCGCCGCGAGCGCAAGGCGCGCCTGGCGGGCAGCGTGATGGTGGTCGACGACGAGAGCATGGTGCTCGAGATGATGGGCGACCTGCTGGCGAGCTGGGGGCTCGAGGTGACCCTGAAGGCGGGCGGCGCCGACGCGCGCGAGGCCTTCGCCGCCGAGCCGCAGCGCTTCGACCTGGTGCTCACCGACCAGACCATGCCGCGCCTCACCGGCCTCGAGCTGGCGCGCCAGATCCGCGACCTGCGGCCGGGCACGCCGGTGATCCTCTACACCGGCTACGGCGAGGAGATCTCCGACGCCCAGCTGGCGGCTGCAGGCGTCCGCGCCCTGGCGCGGAAACCCGTGGAGCCGGCCGAGCTGCTGCAGCTGCTGAAAACCCACCTGATACAAAAAGGCAACGTCCTGAAATAGCGCGGCTACCTCGCGCCGCCAGACTGCCGTCATCTCAATACGGGAGGCAGTATGGACGGCTACGTGGTGCACGGCGGAATGGGAATGGCGCGCGGCAGCTTCGCGCGCATCGAGGACGGCCGCGGGATCCTGGTCTACGTCTGGGAAGGCGAGCTGTGGATCACCCAGGAGGGCGACGCGCGCGACTACGTCGTGCGCGGCGGCGAATGGTTCCGCGTCGAGCGCGACGGCACCGCGCTGCTGCACGCCACGCGCCGCACGCACGCCACCCTGACCGCGCCGACGCCGGAGAACTACGCGCGGCGCGTCACCATGACGCCCGCCGGCACTTCGCAGGCGCGCGTCCTCTACCAGCGCTCGGACATGCGCGGCTGGCCGCACAGCTGGGCCAGCGCCCTTTCCTTCCGCTGAAGAAAAATAGGGACGGACCCTATTTTCAACATGTCGAAATATAGGGTCTGACCCCATTTTCATGACTGCCCTCTCTGATCTGCTGCGCGGCCGCGGCGACCCGCTCGCCGCCGCCCGGCGGGCGGCGCACACCGCGGCGCCGGGCAGCCCCGAGGCGACCGACGCGCACATCCTCGAGGCGAGCCTGCTGCTGGCCAGCCGCGATGCGCGCGACTTCGAGGCCGCCGGCTGGGCCTATGCGCGCCTTGCCGCCTCTCCCAAGGATGCCCTGCAGGAGCGGCATGCGGCCGCGATCC
>DASUZH010000334.1:0-8882 GCA_036376975.1 Burkholderiales bacterium
ACCGCCACCTCCGGGCCCGCAGGAGGCGCGAGCAGCGGCTTTTCCGGCGGCAGCACGGCTGGCGTGCGCGGCGCGCTTGGCCGCGGTACGGCGGGCGTGGGCGAGGGCTGCATGGCCTGCGGGGCGGGCTGCGGCGCGGGCTGCGGCAGCGCGCCGCCTGGCAGGCCGGGGATCGCGCTGCTCGCCGGTGCGCTCGGCGCGGGGGCGCTCGGTGCGGGTGCCGCCGGCGCTGCGGCGGCCTGCGCCTCGCTCGAGGAGCGCGGCGGATTCAGGTTGACGAGCGGGTAGGGCGGGCGCAACTGCCACCAGAAGTACACCACGATGCCGACGGCGAAGACGCCGAGCGCGCCGAGCGTGATGTAGAACGGCAGCTTCGGGTTCGGCTCCTTGAACTTCGCCTCGAACACTTTGCGCGCCGCAGTCCTCTGCGGGTCGCGGTCGGGCGACTGCGCGCCCGCCTGCGACGGGCGATCGGTCTGCTGCGCGGCGGCCGCCGGCCCGGCCGGCCTGCGCGGCGCTTCCTTCGACGGCTCCAGGCGCAGCTCGCGCGGCGGCGGAGTCTTGGCGCGCAGCTCGTCGGCAACGATCTCGATCGGCGCGGTAAGGTCGGGCAGCTCGGCGCGGGTAGTGACGCGCGGCGCCTCGGGCGGCGGCAGGGCGTCGCCCTCCAGCCGCAGCTCGGCCGGCGCTTCGGGCATGGCAGGCGCCGGCGCAGCGGGCGGCGGCGGCGCCTCGGCGGGCTCGCCGCGGGCGCGGCGCTGCGCGTCTTCCTTGGCTTTCTCGGCCTTCTTGAGCGCCTCGAGCAGCAGGCTCATGAGATCGGGGCGCTCAGCGGTCCGTTTCCCCGGGGCCGATCGGCGGCGCGACGCGCGCCGGGTTGGGCCGGCTGAGGAAATCGGGGCCCGGCAGGCTGTCGCGGAAGGCGCGATAGTCGCCCTCCACGCTCGCATCGCGGATCACGGTGGCGCGCAGGAAGATGACCAGCTCGGTCTTGGTGTTGGCGGTGCGCTTCTGCTCGAGCAGCTCGCCCAGGCCGGGGATCTGGTTGACGCCGGGGATGGTGTCCTCGATGCGCTGCGCCGCGTCCTGCATCAGCCCGCCGAGCACCGCCACCTGCCCGCTCTGCAGGCGCAGGATCGAGTCGAACTCGCGCGTCTCGAAGATCGGGATCAGGTTCGGCACGGTGAGCGCCGGGTTGGGGTCGGTGGCGTCGCCGATGCGCCGCCGGATGGTGGGGCGCACGTTGAGCACGATGATGTCGGCGTCGTTGATCTGCGGCAGCACGCTCATCATGAAGCCCTCGGCGGCGACCAGCGGCGTGGTGGTGAACGAGGGCGGCGCGACGACCGTGCCGCCGCCCGAGCCGGTCACCGTCAGGTTGGACGGCGTGACCTGGAAGTAGATGATGTCGCGCGTCACCCGCAGCAGCGCGGTCTGGTTGTTGAGCACCGAAAGCTTCGGGCTCGACAGCACCTTCACGTCGCCGAACGACTCGAGCAGGCTGAGCGCAAAGTTGAAGTTGAGGCTGGTGATCGCGCCGCCCAGCACGAACGCGGTGGTGGCCACCGCGGCCGGGGTGCCGGTCGAGTTCTGCCCGAACTCGATGCCGCTGGTGCCGGTGCCGAAGGCCGGGCGCCCCACCGTGGTGGCGTCGCCGCGCAGCCGCTGCCAGTCGATGCCGCGCTGGTACTGGTTGTTCAGCTGCACCTCGGCGACCGTCGCCTCGATCAGCACCTGGCGCCGGGCGCCGTTCAGCACCTGGTCGAGGAACTCCTGCACCTTGTCGTGCTGGCGCGAGGAAGCGCGCACGTAGAGGACGCCGCTCTCGCGGTTGGCGATGACCGAGGCCGCCTCGATGTAGCTCGCGCTCGGCTGCGGCGCCGGCGCGGGCTGCTGCGTCGGCGCTCCGCCCTGGGCCTGCGCCGGTGCTGCGACCGGTGGGGCCTGCACCGCGGTACCGGTCGGCAGCACCTTGTCGGTCTCGCGCAGGATCTCCTTCACGTTGGTGACGATCGACTCCCACAGCTTGTTCTCGGAGGAGACGTCGACCTGGGCGATGGCGCCGGTGCTCGCGCCGGTGGTGGTGGCCTGGCCGGTGGCCGAGTTGGAGGAGGCGAACTGCGTCGAGGCGAGCGAGCTCATCTTCACGTTGCGCGCCGCGCTCAGGTAGTCGATCTTGTACGAGCGCAGGTAGGGCGAGTCGCGCATCACGCTCAGGTTCTGGCCCTCGACCTCGTAGCGCATGTCGACCTGGCGGGCGATGCGCGCGAGCAGCTGCGGCAGGGTCTGGTCGATCGCGTTGAGCGTCACCGTGCCGGTGATGTCGTTGTGGATGTCGACGTTGAGGCGGGCGTCGCGCGCGAGGGCGAACAGCAGGTCCTGCACGCGCACGTTGTTGACCACCACGCTGTAGGTCTCCAGGCGCGCGGCGGGCTTCGGCTTGGGCAGCACCGGTGCGACCTGCACCGGCGGCGGGATCGGCGTGTCGGTCGACTTGGGCTCGGCCTGGATGTGCGTGGCGGCAGGCTTCACCGGCGCCTGGCCGCAGGCGGCCAGAAGCAGCGCGCTTGCGCACAGCAACAATCCCCTGACCGGAGCCGCCGGCACCATGCCAATACTCCCTCCTGCGGCAAGCATAACACCCGGCGGCAAGTGGTTCTCGCTACTGACTAAATTTGACCGCGCAGCTCGCCGAAACTGCGCGGCGCAGTCTGGAACGCCTCCTGGTAGCGGGGGGGAAGCCGCTTCTCGGCCTCGCGCGCCGCTTCGCGGCTGTCGAAGTTTCCGTACACCACGCGCAGGCGGTACTCGCCGCCGCCGGCGGCCATCGGGATCACCGCCAGGTCCTCCAGCCGCACCATGCCGCGGGCGCGCAGCAGGAAGCGCTCGATGCGCGCCGGGTCGCTGTTCGCGGTGTTGAACAGCTCGATGGTGTAGCTCTCGTCGGGCGCGCGGCTGAGCAGCTCGCGCGAGGCGGCCAGGCGCGCGGCGAGCAACGGCTGGTTGCGCGGCGCGTAGGCCGCCAGGCGGCTCGCCTGCGCCTCGGTGAGCTTTGACGGCGGCGGCTCCGGCGGCGCCCCCGGAGGGGGCGGAGGGGGCGGGGCAGGCACGACTACGGGCGCGACCGGGGCGGCGGCAGGCGCCGGCGCGGAAATTTTCTCGACCGGCTTCTCGATCCGCTCGGGCGCGGGCCGGCCGGAGTAGTACCACCAGGGAATCGCCGCGCCGAGCAGCGCTCCGGCGGCGAGCGCGGCGGACGCGTACAGCGCCGGCCGGCGGTTGCGCGCCACCGCGGCGAACTCCGAGTCGGCGATCGCGGCGCGCACGTGCTTGTCGCTGATCGCGTGGGTGCTCTCCGAATAGGCGGCGAGCAGCGCCTTGTCGCACAGGATGTTGATGCGGCGCGTGAGGCCGGCCGAGGCGCGCGTGACGAGCGCCAGCGCGCGCGGCGCGAACAGGTCGGGGCCGCGGTAGCCGGCCGCGCGCATGCGGAACGACACGTAGTTCGCCACCTCCGGGGCGGCGAGCGGCCGCATGCGGAAGGAGTGCGTGACGCGGTCGCGCAGCTGGCGCAGGGAGGGCTTGGCGAGCGTGGCGTCGAGCTCGGGCTGGCCGAACAGCACCATCTGCAGCAGCTTGTGGCGGTTCGACTCGAGGTTGGACAGCAGCCGCACCTGCTCCAGCGTCTCGTCGGGCATCACGTGCGCTTCGTCGACCAGCACCACCACGCGCCGGCCGGCGGCGTACAGGCGGATCAGCTGCTCTTGCAGCTCGCGCAGCGCCACCGAAGTGCGCCCGCTGGCGAGCTTGAGGTCGAGGTCGTCGCCGATGGCGTACAGGATCTCGTCGCGGCCGAGCGAGGGCGTGGCGAGGTAGATGGTCTCGACGTGCGCCGGCAGCCGCTCCATCAGCACGCGGCACAGCATGGTCTTGCCGCTGCCCACCTCGCCCGACACCTTGACGATGCCCTCGTCGTGCAGGATGGCGTAGATCAGCGCCTCGAGCGTCGCGCCGCGGTCGGCGCCGTCGAAGAAGAAGTCGGTGTGCGGCGTGATGCGGAACGGCGGCTCGGAGAGGCCGAAGTGCTCGAGGTAGAGCGCCACTTACTTGCCCTCGCCCGAGCTCATCCGGCTGTACAGAGTGGTGCGGTTGACGCCGAGCAGCTTCGCCGCCTGGCTGACGTTGCCGCGCGTCAGGCGCAGCGCGGCCTCGATGTAGGCGCGCTCCCACGCCTTCAGCGTGTCGTCGAGGTTGAACGCGTCGCCCCGCTCGAGCAGGCGCGTCGCCTGCTCGAGCACGGTGCCGCCGGCCGGCGCCGCGGCGCCCTCGGCGGCCGGATCGTTCTCCAGCTGCAGGTCGAGCTCGGCCTCCAGGTCGGCGGGGGAGACGCGCTGCCCGGCGTACTTGGTGGCGAGGCGGATCACCACGTTGCGCAGCTCGCGCACGTTGCCCGGAAACTCGTACGCCTGCCAGCGGCGCGCCGCCGCCTCGTCGAGCTCGAACGGCTGCGCCCCGCCGCGCGCGGCGTAGTGGCGCCGGAAGTGGTCGAGCAGGGCGCGCTTGTCGCCGTTCATCTCGCGCAGCGGCGGCACGCTGAGGGTGAACACCGACAGGCGGTGGTAGAGGTCGGCGCGGAAGCTGCCTTTCTTCACCTCGCGGCGCAGGTCGCGGTTGGTGGCGGCGATGACGCGGCAGCGCGAGGTGCGGCTCTGCGTCTCGCCGACGCGCTGGAACTCGCCGTTCTCCAGCACGCGCAGCAGCTTCGCCTGCAGCTCGAGCGGCAGCTCGCCGATCTCGTCGAGCAGCAGCGTGCCGTCCTGCGCGTCCTCGAAATAGCCCGCCTTGTTCGACTGCGCGCCGGTGAACGCGCCCTTCACGTAGCCGAACAGCGTCGGCTCGACCAGCGTCGGCGAGATGGCGGCGCAGTTCAGCGTCAGGTAGGGCCGCGCCGAGCGCGGCGACAGGCGGTGGATGTTGGCCGCCACCAGCTCCTTGCCGCTGCCCGACTCGCCCTCGATCAGCACCGGGTAGGGCGCGGCGGCGAACTGCGCGATCTGGTTCTTCAGCTTGGCGAGCGCCGGGCTCGAGCCGACCAGGTCGACGTCTTCGCCCGCCGGCACCTCGAGCGCGCGCGCGAGCAGCTTGCGCAGCAGCTCCGGGTCGGCCGGCTTGGCGACGAACTCGAAGGCGCCCAGCGCGCGCGCATGGCGCGCGTTGGCGGCGTCGTTCTGGCCGGAAAGGACGAAGATCTTCATGCGCGGCGCGTGCGCCAGCAGGTCGGCGATCAGGGCGAAGCCCTCGTCGGGCGTGTGCGGCGAGGGCGGCAGGCCGAGGTCGACCAGCGCGAGGCGCGGCGCTTCCGGCAGCTGGCGCAGCAGCTCGACCGCGTTCGGCCGCGAGTCGCACGCCAGCACCTCGAAGTCGGTGCCGAGCGCGAACGCCAGCGTGTCGGTGATGAGCGGGTCGTCGTCGACGACGAGCAGGGCCGGCTTTCCGTTACTGGTCGTCACGGATGCATCTCATGTAGGCACGCTCTAGATCGGGCTCGGCGTACCGGCTGCGCAGCGCCGCCGGCGAACCGCGGAACCGCACCCGGCCTTTGTCGAGCACCGCGATCGCCGAGCACAGCTCCTCCACGTCGGCGAGCACGTGGGAGGTGAAGAACAGCGTCCGGCCCTCGGCCCCCAGCCGGCGCAGCACGGATTTCACCGCGACCCGGGCGGCGGGGTCAAGGCCGCTCATGGGCTCGTCGAGCACGTACAGGTCGCGCTCGACGAGGAAGCAGCCGGCGAGGCCGAGCTTCTGCGCCATGCCCTTCGACAGGCTGCGCACCGGCCGCGCCAGCAGCGCGGCGTCGAAGTCGAGCTCGGCGAGCAGCCGCGGCGCGCGCGCGCCGTCGTAGCGGCCGCCGGCGAGCTGCACCGCCGCCTCGAGGAATTCGCCGCAGCGCAGATAGTGCGGCGGCACGAAGCGCTCCGGCAGGTAGGAGAGCCTGGCGCGCGCGCGCGGCAGTCCCGCGGACAAGCCGAAGATCTCGATCTCGCCGGCGTCGACCGCGCACAGGTCGAGCAGGCACTTGATGAGCGTGGTCTTGCCCGCGCCGTTGGCGCCGACCATGCCGAACGCCTCCCCGCTCGCCACCTCGAGGTCGACGCCGTTCAGCGCCGCCGTGCCGCCGTAGCGCTTGGCCAGGGCGGCGACGCGTACCGCGGCGTTAACGGATCGCTCTGTCATGCGGGATAATATAACGCTGTGCAGCAGCCCCACATCGTAGAAATCCGTGATGTTTCCTTCGGTTACGACGCAGCCCGGCCGGTGCTGGTCGACATCGACCTGGCCATTCCGCAGGGCGCGGTGGTCGGCATCATGGGCCAGTCCGGCTGCGGCAAGACCACGCTGCTTCGCATGATCATGGGGGCGCTGCGCCCGCGGTCCGGCAGCGTAAAGGTGCTCGGCCGCGAGACCGCCCAGCTTGGCCGCGCCGCGCTCTACGACATGCGGCGCGAGATGGGGATGCTGTTCCAGTTCGGCGCCCTGTTTACCGACCTGTCGGTGTACGAGAACGTGGCGTTCCCGCTGCGCGAGCGCGGCGGCCTGCCCGAGGACCTGCTGCACGACCTGGTGCTGCTCAAGCTCGAGGCGGTGGGGCTGCGCGGCGCCGCCCACCTGATGCCGGGCGAGCTGTCGGGCGGCATGGCGCGCCGCGTCGCGCTCGCCCGCTCGATCGCCCTCGACCCGCGCCTGATCCTCTACGACGAGCCGTTCACCGGGCTCGACCCGATCTCCTTCGGCGTCATCTCGCGCCTGGTGCGCAACCTGAACGACTCGCTCGGCGCCACTTCGATCATCGTGACGCACGACGTGCAGGAAGCGCTCGGCGTGGTGGACTACGTCTACTTCATGGCCGCCGGGCGCATCATCGCGCAGGGCGCGCCCGACGAGATCCGCTCCAGCCGCGAGCCCTTCGTCAACCAGTTCGTCAACGGCAAGCGCGACGGGCCGGTGCCGTTCCACTACGCGGCGCCCGGCTACGCCGCCGACCTGGAGCTGGCCGAGAGCCGATGAACGCGGCGGAAATGCGCGCGCGCGTCGAGCGCCTGGGCGGGGCCGTGACCTCGATCGTCTGGCGGCTGGGCTATGCCGCGCGCTTCCTCGCCTACCTGGTGCTGCACTCGGGCACCGCGCTGCGCCGCTTCCGCCTGACGGTGAAGGAGGTGTACTTCGCCGGCGTGCTGTCGCTGATCATCATCCTGGTGTCGGGCCTGTTCGTCGGCATGGTGCTCGCGCTGCAGGGCTACGAGACGCTGCAGCGCTTCGGCGCCTCCGAGTCGCTCGGCGTGCTGGTGGCGCTGTCGCTGGTGCGCGAGCTCGGTCCGGTGGTCGCCGGCCTCCTGTTCGCCAGCCGCGCCGGCAGCGCGATCACCGCCGAGATCGGCCTGATGAAGGCCACCGAGCAGCTGTCGGCGATGGAGATGATGGCGGTCGACCCGATCGCGCGCGTGGTGGCGCCGCGCTTCTGGGGCGGCTTCATCTCGATGCCGCTGCTCGCGGCTCTCTTTTCGGCGATGGGCATCTTCGGCGGCTACCTGGTCGGCGTGCAGCTGATCGGCGTCGACGCCGGCGCGTTCTGGTCGCAGATGCAGGCCGCGGTCGACCTGCGCCACGACATCCTGAACGGCGTGATCAAGAGCGTGGCGTTCGGCGCCGCGGTGACCTGGATCGCGGTGTTCGAGGGATATGACGCGGTGCCGACGGCGGAGGGCGTATCGCGCGCCACCACGCGCACCGTGGTGATGTCGTCGCTCGCCATCCTGGCGCTCGACTTCGTGCTCACTGCACTGATGTTTACTGGAGGTAACGGAGGATGAACCGTTCAACCATCGATCTCTGGGTCGGGGTCTTCGTCGTCGCCGGCATGGCGGCGCTCTTGTTCCTCGCCCTCAAGGTCGGCAACCTGGCCTCGTTTTCCACCTCGCAGAGCTACCAGGTGCAGGCCAAGTTCGCCAACATCGGCGGCCTCAAGGTGCGCGCGCCGGTGAAGAGCGCCGGCGTGGTGGTCGGGCGCATCGCCGACATCCGCTTCGACAACGAGAGCTTCGAGGCGGTGGTCTCCATGACCATCGAGCAGACCTACGCCTTCCCGCGCGACACCACCGCCAAGATCCTCACCTCGGGCATCCTCGGCGAGCAGTACGTCGGCCTCGAGGCGGGCGGCGACGGCGTGATGCTGAAGGCCGGCGACCGCATCCGCCTGACGCAGTCGGCGGTGGTGCTGGAGAACCTGATCAGCCAGTTCCTGTTCAACAAGGCGGCCGAAGGGAAGGATGAGAAGAAGTGAGGTTTTTCTGGGTTCTTCTTCTGTCGTTGGCCGGCTGCGCGACGACGGGTCCGGATGCCGACCCGCGCGACCCCTGGGAGGGGATGAACCGCGGCGTCTACAAGTTCAACGACACCTTCGACGAGTGGGTGGCGAGGCCGATCGCCACCGTCTACCGCGACGCGCTGCACGTCGAGATCCGCTCGCGCGTCAGCAACTTCTTCTCCAACATCCAGGACATCTTCATCGGCGTGAACAACGTCCTGCAGGGCAAGCTGCAGGAGGGCGTCGAGGACTGGGCGCGCTTCGCGTTCAACAGCACGCTCGGCCTGGCCGGCATCCACGACGTCGCCTCCGACATGGGCCTGGAGAAGCACAACGAGGATTTCGGCCAGACCTTCGGCCGCTGGGGCGCCGGCACCGGCCCGTACCTGATCCTGCCGTTCCTCGGCTCGAGCACGCTGCGCGACACCGGCGGCCTGGCGCTCGACTACTATTTCGCGCCGCTGCCCGAGGTGCGGCCGATCGCGCTGCGCAACACGCTCTACGGCGTGTACTTCGTCAA
>DASUZH010000335.1:0-2708 GCA_036376975.1 Burkholderiales bacterium
GACAGGAACGCAGCTGCGACGAGCAGGTATTTCATGCCGGATCTCCTTGGGTGAGGTATCCGGGCGAACATCGAGCGCCGGCCGGCTATTCCCTAGGTTTCACCCCATACCTCGCGGGCGGTCTGCACTACCAGCTTCAGCTTGGCCTCCTGCTGCGCGAAAGTAAGGCCGCTGCCCTTCCGGTGGCTGGCGAAGCCGCACTGCGGGCTGATCGACAGCCGCTCGAGCGGGAGGTACTTGGTCGCGGCCTCGATCCTCTTCCTCAATTCAATACCGTCTTCCAGTTGCGGGATCTTGGTCGAAACCAATCCCAGCACGACGCGCTTGTCCTTCGGCATAAAGCGCAGCGGCTCGAAGCCGCCGGCGCGCTCGCTGTCGTACTCGAGGAAGAAGGCGTCCACTTCCAGCCGGTTGAACGCCTTCTCGGCGATGCGCTCGTAGCCGCCCGCGGCGATCCACTTGCCCATCGCGTTGCCGCGGCACATGTGCACCCCCACCGCCATGCCGGGCGGCCGGCCGCGCAGGCTGAGGTTGATCAGGTCGATGTAGCGGTCGATCAGCTGCTCGGGATCGTCGCCGCGCGCCCGCACCGCGTCGCGCAGCTTGTCGTCGCACAGCAGCGTCTGCGCCACCTCGTCGATCTGCAGGTAGCGGCCGCCCGCGGCGTGCAGCGCCGCGATCTCCTCGCGATAGATGCGCACCACGTCCTCGAAGAAAGCGTCCAGGTCGGGATAGACGTCGGGGTCGACGCACTTCCTGCCACGGGGATAGTGCAAGTAGGAAGGGGCAGGCAGTGTTGCTTTTACGGTTTTCGAAGTATTTCTTAGAACATACTGGACTTCGTCGGCGACGATTGGGCCGGTCCGCCTGATCCGCGTCACCGCCACCGGGGCCTGGCCGACCTTCATCACGATGCCGGCGTCGTCGCGCTGCAGGTCGACGTTGCCGTGCGCCTCGCCCTGCGCGAAGCCGGCGACCTTGGAGACGAAGCCCAGGCGCCAGGACTCGCGGCGGAACTCGCCGTCGGTCACCACGCGCAGGCCGAGCGATTCCTGCCAGCGGATCACCTCGGCGATCGCCTGGTCCGCGCCCTGCTCGCCCTTCAGCAGCGCCGCGGGACGCAGGAAGCTGCCGATGTGCTCGGCGCGGAACGGCGGGCTGCTCACGCCCTGGATAGTAGCGCGACCGGGAAGTCCGCCAGCAGATCGGCAACCCGCTGCGATCCGCCCGCAATCCGCCTGCCCGTCAAGGCGTCCGTGAACTCGCCCTCCGGAAGGACGAGACGGGATTCCCTCCAGATCTTTTCACCCATGGGGTACAAGTCGTTGCCGAGCATGGAAGCGAACAGCCTGGGCGCGACGGCAACCATGCAGTCCTTCTGGTCACTGAGGGAAAACGCGCAGATCTTCTCGTCCATGCCGGCATCTGCGTACAACGGCGTGTACCGCGCGCCATGGAAGAGCTGCGGCAGCCGTCTTCGTAGCTCGAGGCCCTTGCGGATGATGTGCAGCTTGGCCCGGCCGTCGGCCAGATCTTTCAATGGATTGCCGTTTTTCTGCAGCAGCTTCCTGCGCAGGTCATAGTCGACCGGCCGGCGATTGTCGGGATCGACCAGGCTGAAGTCCCACAGCTCGCAGCCCTGGTAGTAGTCGGGCACGCCGGGCGAGGCGACTTTCAGCAGCGCCTGAGACAGGCCGACCAGCATGCCGAGGTGCGCGAGGCGCGGCATGACCTCCTTCAGGTCCTTCAGGAACAGCTCGTTCTGCAGCGCGTCGCCGACGAAGCGCTCGAGCGCCGCCTCGTACTCGACGTCGGGATTGATCCAGCTCGAGTGCTGCTTCGCCTCGCGCACCGCCTTCAGCATGTAGGCCTTCAGCCGCTCGCGCAGGTCGGCGGGCGACGCGCCCGGCCAGATCGCGACCAGCGCCTGGTAGAAGTGGTACTCGTCGCCGCGGCGCGGCGCCGGCGCGCCGTCGACCTCGCCGTGCACGCTGCGGTTAAGCAGGCTCCAGCGCCGCAGCGCGAGGCGCCATTGGCCCGGCAGCTCGGAGAGCACCGCCAGGCGCGCGCGGCTGTCCTCGGAGCGCTTGGTATCGTGGGTCGAGGTGCCGAGCATGGTCCAGGACCAGCGCCGCGCGCGGTCCTCGCTGGCGGCGTGGAAGGCCTTCAGCGACAGGCCGAAGCGCCCCAGATTGCCGCCGACTTCGTTCAAGGCGATCAGCCGGCTGTAGCGGTAGAACGCGGTGTCCTCGTCGCCCTTGGCGACCACCGGCGCGGTGAACTGCTGGAAGCGCATGGCGAAGTCGAGCATGGCGCCGCGGCGCTCGCCCGCCGGCGGGGCCGCGTCCAGCGTGAGCACGCCCTGCACGAAATCGAACACCCCCGGGTCGGCGATGCGGCTCGCCCGCCGCGCCGCCTTCACCGCCCAGGCGATGTAGCGGCGGTCGGTCTCCGATACGCCGCGCGGGCTGACGTAGGTGCGATACACCGGGAAGCGCGCGGCGACCTCGATCAGCGCCTTGCGCAGGCCGCTTCGCGTGTAGTCCTGCGTGTGGCGGTTGCCGTCTGCAATCCGCGCCAGGCGCCCGGCCAGCAGGTCGAGCTCGGCGGCGAGCGTGGTGCTCATGATCAGCACGCGGCTCATGCGGGCGATCTCGTCGAACGAGCGCTGCTCGCCGGTAAAGCGCCGGTATGCGCGGTCGAAGTGC
>DASUZH010000336.1:0-4099 GCA_036376975.1 Burkholderiales bacterium
CGCGTGTACTGCACGTGGCCGGGACCGTCGGCGATGATGAACTTGCGCTTCGGCGTGGCGAAGTAGCGGTAGGCGACGTCGATGGTGATGCCCTGCTCGCGCTCGGCTTCCAGGCCGTCGGTGAGCAGAGAGAGATCGAGCAGCGGGCCGCCTCGGCGCAGCGATGCGCGCTCGACGGCCGCGAGCTGGTCTTCCTGGATCGCGCGCGCGTCGTACAGCAGCCGGCCGATCAGCGTGCTCTTGCCGTCGTCGACGCTTCCCGCAGTGGCGAAACGCAGCGGCTGCATCAGAAGTAGCCCTCTTTCTTGCGGCGCTCCATCGAAGCCTCGGAAGTCTGATCGTCCATGCGCGTGGCGCCGCGCTCCGTCAGGGTTGCGGTTTTTGTCTCCTCAAGTATCTCCTCCACGGAAGATGCTGAAGATGCAACCGGGCATGTGCAACTGATGTCGCCCACAGTGCGGAAACGAACGGAAAGCTCTTCCACGGTCTCGCCAGGCCGCGCGGGCGTGAGGGACGTCACGGGCACGATCAAGCCACGGCGGCGGACCACCGGCCGGCGGTGGGCGTAGTAGATCGACGGCACCTCGAGCTTCTCGCGCGCGATGTACTGCCACACGTCGAGCTCGGTCCAGTTGCTGATCGGGAACACGCGCACGTGCTCGCCGGGGTTGACGCGCGCGTTGTACAGGCTCCACAGCTCGGGGCGCTGGTTGCGCGGGTCCCACTGGCCGAACTCGTCGCGGAACGAGAACACGCGCTCCTTGGCGCGCGCCTTTTCCTCGTCGCGCCGCGCGCCGCCGATGGCGGCGTCGAACTGGAACTCGGCGATGGCTTCGAGCAGCGTGATGGACTGCGCCGCGTTCCGGCTTTGATTTTCGGAAGAAAGGCGAACGGTACCCTTGCGGATCGACTCCTCCACGCTGCGCACGACCAGCCGCTCGCCCAGCTCGGCGGCGCGGCGGTCGCGGAAGTCGATCACCTCGGGATAGTTGTGGCCGGTGTCGATGTGCAGCAGCGGGAACGGGAAGCCGCCGGGGCGGAACGCCTTCTCGGCCAGGCGCAGCAGGCAGATCGAGTCCTTGCCGCCGGAGAAGAACAGCACCGGGTTCTGGCACTGCCCCGCCACCTCGCGCAGGATGTAGATCGCCTCGGACTCGAGCCAGTCGAGGTGGTCGCGCTCAGCCTGCATTGATCAGCTCTTTCTTCACGTAGCTCAGAGTCTGGCCGGTCTGCGTGACGTGCAGGCCGCACTCCTTGTGCTCCGGCTGCTCCCACCACCAGCGTCCGGCGCGCACGTCCTCGCTGGGCAGCACCGGGCGGCTGCACGGCGCGCAGCCGATCGAGCGGTAGCCTTGGTCGTAGAGCCGGTTGTAGGGCACGCGGTGCAGCCGCAGGTAGTCCCACACCTCGGCTTCGGTCCACGCCGCGAGCGGGTTGAATTTCTCCAGGCCGTGCGCGGCGTCGTGCTCGCGCTCGGCGAGCTGCGCGCGACCGGCCGAATGCTCGCGGCGCTGGCCGGTGATCCAGGCGCGCTTGCCTTCGAGCGCCCGGCCGAGCGGCTCGACCTTGCGGATCTCGCAGCAGCGCTTGCGCAGCTCGACGCTGCCGTAGAAGGCGTCGCGGCCGTGCACCCCGACGTAGTGGGCGACGTCCTTCGCCACCGGCCGGTACACGTCGACCTTCAATCCGTAGATGCGCTCGATCTCGCCGACCAGCGAGAGCGTCTCGGCGTTCAGCCGCCCGGTATCCAGCACGAAGACGCCGATCGGCAGGCGCGCGCTCGCGATGGCGTGGGTGAGCACCATGTCCTCGGCCGACAGGCTGCTCGCCAGCACCGCCGGCGAATGCTCCTGCGAGATGACCCTGAGGATGCCGCCCAGCATGTTCTAGACGGCGCGGCGGCGGAACAGCGGGAGCGGCTGCGCGACCGTGCCCTGATAGTGCTCGGTGAAGTCGTCGAAGGCGGCCAGCGCCTCCTCGACGTCCTCGCCCTCGCGCAGCAGGAAGGCGTCGAAGCCGCACTGCTCCATGTAGTGCAGGTGGTCGCGCGCCACCTGCCCGACCGCGCGCAGCTCGCCCTTGTAGCCGTAGCGGTCGCGCAGCAGCCGCGCGAGCGAGAAGCCGCGGCCGTCGCCGAACTTGGGGAAGTTGATCTCTACGAGAGAAACATTCGGAAGGCGCGCAGCGACCGCCGCAGGGTCGTCCTGCGGCTCCAGCCGGAGCACCTCGCCCTCAGGCGAGGGCGGGTTCGCGACGACGCGCCGCTCTTTGATCAGCGTTGCCATAGACAGCCGTTTTGAAAGGTTCGATGCCGATGCGGTGCACGAGATCGACGAAGCGCTCGGCCTCGCTATCTCTTTTGCTTATGTAGAAACTAATAAGACGCTCAACCACGTCCGGTACCTCTGCCCGCGCGACCGACGGCCCGAGGATCTTGCCGATCGCCGCCGGCGCCTGGTTGCCGCCGATCTCGACCTGGTACCACTCCTCGCCGTTCTTGTCGACGCCGAGGATGCCGATGTGGCCGACGTGGTGGTGGCCGCAGGCGTTCATGCAGCCGGAGATGTTCAGGTCGAGCTCGCCGATGTCGTGCAGGTAGTCGAGGTCGTCGAACTTCTCCTGCAGCGCCTGCGCCACCGGGATCGACTTGGCGTTGGCGAGCGAGCAGAAGTCGCCGCCCGGGCAGGCGATGATGTTGGTGAGCAGGCCGATGTTGGGCGTCGCCAGGCCGAGGCCGCGCGCCTCGCGCCAGAGCGCCTCGAGGTCGCGCTGGCGCACGTCGGCGAGGATCAGGTTCTGCTCGTGCGAGACGCGCAGCTCGCCGAACGAGTAGCGGTCGGCGAGGTCGGCGATGGCGTCCATCTGCTCGGAGGTGACGTCGCCCGGCGGCACGCCGGTCTTCTTCAGCGACAGCGTGACCGCCGCGTAGCCGGAGACTTTGTGCTTGTGAACGTTTCTCTTCACCCAGCTGGAAAAACCGGGGAGATAAGGAAGTTCAACATCGGGCAAATTTTGGTAGGAGGGTCGCGTGAAGCGCGACTCGATGCGCTTCAGCTCCTGCTCGATCACCGTGTCCGGGCCGTCCTTCAGGTGCGCCCACTCGGCTTCGACTTCCTCGCGGAACTTGTCGGCGCCGCGCTCCTTCACCAGGATCTTGATGCGCGCCTTGTGGATGTTGTCGCGCCGGCCGTAGCGGTTGTAGACGCGCAGGATGGCGTCGAGGTAGCTCAGCAGGTGCTTCCAGGGCAGGAACTCGCGGATCACGACTCCAACGATCGGAGTCCGCCCAAGGCCGCCGCCTACGAGGACCTTGAATCCGATTTCACCGGAAGGATCCCTGACGGCATGCAACCCGATGTCGTGCACGCCGACGGCCGCGCGGTCGTGGATCGCGCCGTTGACCGCGATCTTGAACTTGCGCGGCAGGTAGCTGAACTCGGGGTGGAAGGTCGACCACTGCCGGATCAGCTCGCACCAGACGAAGGAATCGACGATCTCGTCCGCGGCGACGCCGGCGAAATGGTCGGTGGTGATGTTGCGGATGCAGTTGCCCGAGGTCTGGATGGCGTGCATCTGCACCGTGGCGAGCTCGGCCAGGATCTCGGGCACTTCCTCGAGCTTCGGCCAGTTGAGCTGCATGTTCTGGCGCGTCGAGAAGTGGCCGTAGGCGCGGTCGTACTTGCTGGCGATCTCCCCGAGTTTTCTTAGTTGTTTGCTTGATAGCAAACCATACGGAATCGCGATGCGCAGCATCGGCGCATAGCGCTGGATGTAAAGGCCGTTCCTCAGGCGCAGCGCGCGGAACTCGTCCTCCGAAAGCTTGCCTTCCAGGAACCGGTGCGTCTGGCCGCGGAACTGCTTCACCCGCTCGTCGACGACGCGCTGGTCGATCTCGTCGTACTGGTACATGCCGTGATGCTATTTCGGCTTGTTATTCTTACAAAGACTAATGTGTTAGGATGTTATTACCAGGGGATATATGAAACTCCAACAGCTGCGCTGCCTGACCGAGGTCGTCCGCCGCGGCCTGAACGTCTCGGAGGCCGCCGAGGCGCTGCATACCTCCCAGCCGGGGGTGTCGAAGCAGATCCGCGCCCTC
>DASUZH010000337.1:0-13187 GCA_036376975.1 Burkholderiales bacterium
GCACGCGCTCGATGGCGAACTCGCAGATCAGGATCGCGTTCTTCGCCGCCAGCCCCACCAGCGTCACCAGTCCGACCTGGAAATACACGTCGTTCTCCAGCCCGAGCGCCCAGGTGAGCAGCAGCGCGCCGAGCACCGCGAACGGGATGGTGAGCACCACCGCGACCGGCAGCGTCCACTTCTCGAATTGCGCCGCCAGCAGCAAAAATACGATGATCAGGCCGAAGATGAAGGCCGCCGAGGAGGTGCTGCCCGACTCCTTTTCCTGCAGCGCCTGCCCCGCCCACGCATAGGCGAAGTCGCCCGGCAGCTCCCGCGCCACCTCCTCCATCGCGCGCAGCGCGTCGCCCGAGCTGTAGCCCGGCGCCGGGCCGCCGCTCACCTTCACCGCCGGGAAGCCGTTGAAGCGCGTCACGATCTTGGGCGAGGCGACGTAGCGCGTGGTGATGAGCGAGGACAGCGGCACGTTCGCGCCGCTCGAGGAGCGCAGGTAGACCTTGTCGAAATCCGTCGGCCTCATGCGGTATTCCGCTTCCGCCTGCAGGATCACGAACCAGACGCGGCTGAACTGCGAGAACTGGCCGGCGATCTGCGAGCCGAACAGCCCCTGCATGGTCTGGAACACGTCCTGCACCTTGACGCCCAGCACCTCGGCCTTGGCGCGGTCGAGGTCGACGAACAACTGCTGGCTGTTGGCGCGGAAGGTGGTGCTGACGCCGGCCAGCTCGGGGCGCTGGCGCGCCTTGGCGAGGAACGCCTGCACCGCCGCGTCGGTGGCGCGCGGGTCGCCCGAGCCGCGGTTCTGGATGTAGAACTCGAACCCGCCGGTGGTGCCCAGGCCCGGGATCGACGGCGGATTGAGCGCGAAGGCCACGCCCTCCTTGTTCTGGAAGAACTGCATGTTCATCCGCCGCAGCGCGGCGAAGGACAGCATCGACGGGTCCTTGCGCTCCTCGAACGGCTTCAGCAGCCCGAACATGATGGTGGCGGCGTTGTTCTGCTGGCCGTCGATCAGGCTGTAGCCGTCCACCACGCCGACGCCGGCGACCGCGGGATCCTTCAGGATCACCTGCTCGAGCTGCTTCGAGAAGCGGCTGGTGACGCCGAGGTTGGCGGCGTCCTGCACCTGGCCGACGACGAAGAAGTAGCCCTGGTCCTCGTCCGGCACGAAGGAGGAAGGCACCACCCGGAACATCAGCAGGATGGCGCCGAGCACGGCGACGAAGGCGCCGAGCGCCACCGGCCAGAAGCGGATCACGCGCGCCGCGCCGCCGAGGTAGCCCTGGCGCAGCTTCTCGAAGCCTGCCTCGAACGCCCGGAAGAAGCGGTTCTTCTCGCCGTGGTGCGCCTTGATGATGATGGCGGCCAGCGCCGGCGACAGCGTGAGCGCCATGATCCCCGAGATCACCATCGAGATGGCGATGGTGATGGCGAACTGCTTGTACAGCGTGCCGGTGACGCCGCCGAGGAAGGCCACCGGCAGGAACACCGCCAGCAGCACCAGCACGATCGAGATCAGCGCGCCGGCGATCTCGCTCATCGCCATCTTCGCCGCCTCGAGCGGCGTGCACTTGTGCTTGGTGATGTTGGCTTCGACGTTCTCCACCACCACGATGGCATCGTCGACCACCAGGCCGATCGCCAGGATCATGCCGAACATCGTCAGCATGTTGATGGAGAAGCCGAGCAGGTGCATGCCGACGAAGGTGCCGATGATCGACACCGGCACGGCGAGGATCGGGATGACTGTGGCGCGCAGCGACTGCAGGAACACGAATACCACCAGCACCACCAGGATCACCGCCTCGAAGAACGTGTGCACCACCTTGTCGATCGAGAACAGGGTGAACTGGCTGGTGTCGAGCACGATCTGGTAGTCGAGGCCGGTGGGGAACTGCGCCTTCAGCTCCTCCATGCGCTTGCGCACCGCCCTCGCGGTATCGACCGCGTTGGCGCCGGGCTGCTGGTACACCGCCATCACCGTCGCGGTCTTGCCGTTCAGGCGCGCGGAGAGCGAGTAGTCGCGCTTCGCCAGCTCCACGCGGCCGATGTCGCGGATGTGCACGATCGCCGCGCCTTCCTTCGCCGCGCGCACGATGATGTTCTCGAACTCCTCCGGCTTGGTGAGCAGGCCCTGCGCCGTCACCACGAACTGCTGCTCGGTGCCGGGGACGCTCGGCGGCGCGCCGATCTGGCCGACGCCGAAGGCCTGGTTCTGGCTCTGGATCGCGGCCGCCACCTCCTGCACGGTGATGCCGAGCTGCGCCATGCGGTCGGGCCGCAGCCAGATGCGCATCGCGATGTCGGGCGAGCCGAATACCGACGACCGGTTCGCGCCCGGAATGCGCTTCAGCTCGTCGAGCACGTACAGGTTGGCGTAGTTGGCGATGTACGCCTCGCTGTAGCGCTCGTCGGGCGAATAGACGGCGAGCACCATCATCATGCTCTGCGACTTCTTGTCGACCGTCACGCCCTGCTGCGTCACCACCTGCGGCAGCTGCGGCGCCGCCTGGCTGACCTTGTTCTGCACGTTGACCTGGTTGATGTCCGGGTCGCTGCCCGGGCGGAACACCACCACGATCTGCGCGTTGCCGGTCGACGAGCTGGTCGAGTAGAAGTACAGCAGGTTGTCGATGCCGTTGAGCTGCGTCTCGATCGGCGCGGCGACGTTGTTGGCGATCACCTCGGCGGTGGCGCCCGGGTAGATGGCGGTGATGTCGACCTGCGGCGGCGCCATGTCCGGGTACTGCTCGATCGGCGACGCCGACATCGACACCGCGCCGGCGAGCACGATCAGCAGCGAGATGACCGACGACAGGATCGGCCGGTCGATGAAGAAGTGCGTGAACATCGGCTACTTCTTCTCTGCGGGCTTGTCTGCCGGTTTGTCGACTATTTTTACCGGTTGGCCGGGCACCACGCGCAATGCGCCGTCCACCACCAGACGGTCGCCCTTCTGCAGGCCGTTCATGATCACGATGTCCTTTTCGCCCTGGTAGTCGCCCACCAGCACCGGGCGCACCTCGGCGACGCCGTCGGCCTTGACGACGTAGACCACGTGCCCGTTGGCGCTCTGCTGCACGGCGAGCTGCGGCACGATCACCGCGTCGGGCCGCGTCGCGCCGAGCAGGCGCGCGGTGACGAACATGCCCGGGCGCAGCTCATGGCGCGGATTCGGCAGCTGCGCGCGCACCAGGAACGAGCCGGTCTCCTGGCTGAACGAGGGGTCGGCGAAGTTGATGCGGCCGCGCTCGGCGTACACCCTGCCGTCGGAGAACACCACCTCGACCTCGAAGTTGAGGTTGGGCGGCGCCACGATCTGCTTCTTGTCCATCATCTCGCGCAGCTTGGCGGCCTGGTTCTGCGACACGCTGAAGTTGACCCACATCGGGTCGAGCGCCGCGACGTAGGTCAGCTTGGCGCCGTCCGACTGCGCGTTGATGTAGGCGCCCTGGCGCTGCGACGAGCGGCTGGCGAGCCCGGTCACCGGCGCCTGGATGGTGGCGTAGCCGAGGTTGAGCTCCTGCTCGCGCACCTTGGCCTGCGCGGAGAACACCGCCGCCGCCGCCGAGTCGTTCTCGCCCTGCGCCCGGTCGAGGTCGGCCTTCGACACCGCGTCCTGCGCGGCGAGCGGCTTGATGCGGTCGAGGTTGGCCTTCGCGCTGGTCAGGCGCGCCTGCTGCGACTTCAGCTCGCCGCGCGCGGCGTCGAGCTGGGCGCGGAACGGCTTCGGGTCGAGCTGGAACAGCAGCTGGCCTTCCTTCACCAGCTCGCCTTCCTGGTAGGCGATCTTGTCCAGGTAACCCGATACGCGCGCCACGATGTCGACCTGGCGCGAGCTCTCGGTCTGCGCGACGAAGCTCGCCACCCAGGGAATGGTCTGCGGCGTGATGGTAAGCACCGAGACCTGCGGCGCCGGCTTCTGCGCCGGCGGCGGCGCCTCCCTGGAGCACGCGCCGGCCAGCAGGACAGCCAGCGCGACCGCGATCTTTGCCTTCGCTTTCAAGCCCTTCTCCCGGTGGCGAAAGCCAAGTAGAACGCTAGCACACGGTCGCGGCTATTGGCCTTTGGGCCTACTAGCGCCACGCGCTGCCGGCCTGGATGTAGAACGCGGTGTCTTCCGGGCCCTTGGCGACGTCGACACCCATGTAGATGCCGAGGCGCCGGGCGACGAGATAACGAAACCCCGCGCCGAAGGAGCTGACCGAGCCGGCGTCGCTGAAGGTAGTGCTGGTGCCCCAGGCGCGCCCGACGCCGGTGAAGCCGACCAGCGCCCAGCGCGGGGTCACGTTCCAGCGCAGCTCGACTTCGGCCACGCCGGTGTTCTCGTCCTGGTAGCGGGCGGCGGGGATGCCGCGCAGCTCGACGTAGGGCAGCTGGTAGAACGGCACGTCGCCGCGCGCGGCGCGCGTGTCGAGCCGCCCGCCGAGCACGAACTCCTTCGACAGCGGCAGGTAGCCGAAGGCGTAGGCGCGGTAGGTCTCGTAGGTCTCGTCGCTGCCGATGTCCGGCGAGTAGAACAGCGCCTCGACGTACCCCTTCCAGCCGCTCGACGGGGTGAAGAAGTTGTCGCGCGAATCGTGCTCGAAGAACGGGCCGATGCCCGAGCTGCGCACCGGGCGGCCGCTCGGCCCGGGCAGCGGCGCCGCGCTCTGGCGGTCGAAGCTGGTGTCGAGGTCGAGGTAGACCCAGCGCGCGCCGACGAAATTCTCGCTCTCGCCGAGGCGGCGCGAGACCTGCTGCGTCGAGATCCAGCCGTCCAGGTTGTAGCCGAGCTGCAGGTCGCGCGTGCTGTCGCTGCCGTTGGTGCCGTAGAAGTCGAGGTTCACGTCGGGCCGCGCGACGCCACCGCGCCAGCGCCACAGCTCCTCGCCGAAGGTGACCAGGCCGAAGACGCCCGCGGCGGTGGTGCCGTTCTCGGTCGCGGCGAGCGCCGCGCCGTAGATGTCGGGCGGCGTCAGGCGGCCGCTCGCCTTCGCCTGCTGCGCGCGCTCGCCGATCGACTCGCGGAAGAACAGCAGCGCCGCGCCGGCGCCGTAGCCTATCGCCGGCTCGGTGATCAGGATCGGCACCGGCAGGAAGCCCTTCTTCTCCAGCAGCCACGCCGAGGCGTCGAGCTTGCCGTCCTCCGGATCGGTGAACAGGTCCTGCTTCTCCTGCGCGGCCGCCGTCGCGGCGATGCACGCCGCCAGCAGTCCGATCAACGCCCGCCCGGTCGCCGCCACCTCAGTACTTGAAGCCGACCTGCAGCCGGTACTCCGTCCAGGTCTGCGACCCCGAGTAGTAGCCCCCGTTCAGCCATTGCTGGTCGACGGACACCCGCGCCACCAGGCCGCCGAAGTCCATGCGATAGCCCAGCCCGAGGCTGATGTTGAGGTTGGTTTCGTTGTAGGTCGGCACGCCGGTCTCGCAAGAGGTGCCGTACCAGGCATAGTTGTAGCAGCCGGTGATCGGAGGCCCGCCGGGGATGCCGCTGTCGACGTGCATGGCGCCGATCGCGCCGGAGAGGTACGGCGTGTGCCAGCTTTCCCTCAGGAAGTGGTACGCGCCGGTCAGCTTGAGCCAGCGGCTGGACAGCCGGCCGTTGAAGGTTGCCGGCAGGCCGGCGTTGTTTCCAGCCGGTACCGCGGTCGCGGTGTAGTCCTGGTCGCGCCAGCCGAGCTCGAGGCCGAGCGAAACCTGGTCGTTGAGCCCGTAGTTGAGCGCGACGCCCAGGCCGTAATCCGACTGCACGTCCGCGCTCGCGCCGCCGTCGAACGAGAACGTCTTCGAGGCGGCGTAAGGCACCACCAGGCTGACGTCCCATTTACCCGCACGGCCGGCCATCTCCGCGCGGCTGGCGACCGGTTGCGCCTGCGCCGCGGCGCCTGCCAGCGCCACACCCATCAACACAAAGAAACGCAACTGCTTCATCTGCCGCCTCCTTACCAGGAATAGCCCACGCCCAGCCCGTAGGTGAATTGATTCGCGTCGCCGCGTTGCGTGACGATCGGGCTGTCCGCGCCGTCGCCCGTGATGCGCTGGTAGAACGCGCCGGCGCCCGCGTACCACTCCTTGTTCAGGCGGTAGATCGCCGCCGGCCAGAGGTAGTACTGGCGCATGCCCGCCGAAGCCGTGTACACCGGCAGCCCGCTCGCCGCCGAGCCTTCGGGCGTGACGCCGAAG
The DNA here is from genome assembly GCA_036376975.1 of Burkholderiales bacterium. Classification (GTDB taxonomy): domain Bacteria; phylum Pseudomonadota; class Gammaproteobacteria; order Burkholderiales; family SG8-39; genus SCGC-AG-212-J23. The sequence goes on from DASUZH010000337.1 coordinate 6,166, forward strand.
CGCTGCTGCATGAAGCTGTCGCTCGACCAGCTCACGCCGCCGCCGAAGCCGAGGAACAGCCGGTTGCTGAGCGGCACCCACAGGCTGGCGAACGGAGTGACGTTGGCGCCGGTCGCCCCGCCGGAGACGCCGGTAGTCGCCATGACGCCCAAGCGCAGCCGGTACGGAATGCCCTCGGTCTTGACGTAGTGCCAGCCGACGTACAAGCCGGCCTCGAAGCCGCCGTCGATCGGCGGCAGCAGGTTGACCACCGGGTCGTCCACGTCGGCGCGGCCGAAGCGGTACGACACCACCGGCCCGAATTCCCATTGCGGGATGGTGAGGACGTTCATGTCGAACGTCGGCCCGTACAGCTCGACGAAGCGGTTGTTCTCGAGCTGCATGCGGCCGCCCGGCACCAGGCCGACGATCTTGTCCTTCGAGCCCATCCACTGCGTGGTCACGCCGAGGCCGGCGCCGGCGAAATTCGGCAGCACGTCGACCTGGATGCCGCTCGCCTGGGCCGCACCGGGGAACAGCAATGCGGCCAGAAATCGCTTCATCGCCTCCCGCCGCCGCGCCCGCCGCCACCGCCGCGCATCCCGCCGCCGCCCTGGAAGCCGCCGCCCGAGTAGCCGCTCGAGCGCATCTGCTGCGCGCGCTGGGCGCCGACGTCGCGCGACTGCGCCTGGCGGTCGAGCGATTGGCGGGTCTCGCCTGGCAACGTGCCGGCGCTCGGGCGGTCGCGCGTGCCGGCGCCGCCCCCGCCCGGCAGGCTCTGGTCGGGGCGCTTGCCGCCGTCGGGCCTGCCGTCCGGCCGGTTGCCGCCGACGTCCGACCAGCCTTCGCCCTTGCCGCCGTATTTCTGCCAGTCGCCGCCCTCGTCGCGCCGGTAGACGTTGCCGTCGCGGCCGGCGTAGACGTTGTTGCTGCCCGAGCCCTTGGCGAACGTGGTGTTGCCGACCTGCGAGGTCTTCAGCTCGCGCCCGCCCGGCCCGCTGATGGACGAGCTCTTTCCGCCCCAGCGGTTGTAGCTGTTGTTGATGTTGATGTTGGTGTGGTGGCTGACGTGGAAGCCGCCGCCGCCGCCGTAGCAGCAGGGTCCGTACCAGCCGCCGGCCATGGCGAAGCCGAAGAACAAGCCGACCGTGAAGCCGGCGCCGTAGCCGTACGTGTAATACGGCGGCGGGTAGGCGTAGTACGGCCCGATGTAGTACGGATAGGGGTAGCCCGTGCCGTAAACCACCACGCCGTCGGACGACAGCACCGTGCCGTAGTAGCCGGGCGTGTAGCCGACGTACACCACGGTGGGCGTGCTGCCGTAGACGCGCACGTAGGTGACGTAGTGCATCGGCGAGCTGGCCGGGATGGTGTAGATCACCGCCGGCACGGTCGTCGCGACGCTCCAGGAGAACGGCGAGGGTCCGGTGAACCAGACGCCGTTCTGCACCATGTAGTAGGTCTTCGGGTCGACGCGGATCACCGCCGGCCGCGTGTTGAAGGCGTAGCTGAGCGTGGTGCCGTCGATCGGCTTCCACTGCGGCGCGCCGCCGTCGTAGTCCACCGGCGTCGGCGATATGTCGCGCTGCACGGTGGCGGTCTGCGGGATGGTGTTGGCAATCGCCGCCTCGCGCGCCTCGGACGTTCCCGCCACCGACATGCGCACGTCGCCCATCGGATGGCCGGCGGGGATCTTCGCGAAATCGGCGGGCAGCGACTTGGCCGAGGCGAACGCCCACGGCCCGCTGAGCGCCTTCGCCGTGAACCAGCGGCCCGAGATCAGCGCGTAGTAGGCCTGCCCGCCCAGCTCCATCAGGATGTCGTTGCGCGAATTCGACACGTAGAGGAGCTGCGTGCCCGGGATCGGCGTGAGCTTCGGCTCGCCCTGCGACTGCAGCAGCTCGGTCGGCTTGGTGGCGACGATGAGTCTCGGCGTCACGCCCACGTCGAATACCGGCTTGCCGTCGGCGTCCTTGCCATCGAGGGGGTTGAACGTGTCCTTGGCCGCCTCACGCGCGCGGTTGAGGTCGTCGAGCCGCTCCGTGCCGGGCTGCCATTGGCCGTCGAGCGCTTTCGACTGCCACCAGCGGCCGAGCGCCCACAGGGAATACGTGCCGCTCGCCTGCTCAAGGAGCAGGAGAGCGGGGGTATTGGCGATCCGCTTCAGGCCCGGCGCGTCTTTCGCGTCGCGCAGCGCCGGCTCGCCGTCGACCAGCACCAGCATCGAGGGCTCGGTGCGGAACAGGATCTGCGGCGGGTCGTTCTTCACCGGCAGAGACTTCTGCTTCGACTGCGCCTGCGCGATGGCGAGGTTGGCCTGCAGCGCCTGCGCCGACACCGGCAGGTCCTGCTGCCTGAGCGAGCCGCGCAGCGCGGCGAGGTACTTGTCGGCGTCCGCCTGGCTCTGGCCCGGGAAGCTGCCCTTCGCGATGCTCACCTGGCTCAGCGTCACCAGGTCGGCGGACTTGTCGACCTGGGTGCGCGCGCTCAGCTCGATTACGCCGTAGTGCGGCTCGGCCGCGCCCTGCGGCTTCACCGACACCGCGGCGCGCCCGGAGAGGCGGTTGTCGGCCCACCGCTCGACCTGCGGCTGGTAGACGGTGATGACGGTGCCGTCGGCCGCCTTCACCTCGCGCGGCCAGGCGACGTCCGTCGATTGCGCGGAGGCGGCGCACGACGCCGCCAGCGCGAAAAGAGCCAGTGCATGTTTCATAGCTTGAACACCTTGGTCCATTCCTCGCGCGACATCTTAGCCTTCAGCTCGAACCGGTCGCGCACCAGCTGCTCCTGGTACGCCGAGGTTTCCGCGCGCAGCCGGCGCAGCAGGGCCTGGACGTCGCCCGGCGCGGCGTCGTAGGCATGCACCAGGCCGAGCAGCTCCTGGGCGGTCTTCTTCCGCTTCTCGAGCGCCTGCTTCGTGGTGTGCTCCGCCTGCTCGACGACCGCGAGCATCTGCTCCCGGCGCGGCCCCTCGGCGACCTGCGCCTTGATCGCGGCTTTGGCGTGGTCGAGGTCGGCGACCAGCGCGAAGGTCCCCGAGCCGCCGAGGAGATACAACGCAAGGAGGGCCATCAGCACGGCTAGAGCTCGCTTCCCGCCGCCACCGCCTTGCGGATGGCTTCCTCGCGCAGCTTCGCGAGCTCGCGCCACTCGCCGGCGGTGAGCAGCGCCTTCGCGCGCCGGTTGAGCTCGAGGGTCTGGTCTTCGCGCCGGTCGCGCGCGGCGTTGAAGTCGCGGAAGGCGGCGCGGAACTCCTCCGCCGTCGCGTCGTAGTTCGCGTTCAGCGCCTTCAGCTTGTCGTTGTGCGCCCTGATGCCGGCGTGCGTCGCGGCGACCAGCTTCTCCATCTCGTCGACCAGCGCCACGGCGGCGCGCGCGCGCTGCGGGTCCTTGACCTCGCGCACCACGGCCGCGCGCAGCTCGTCGAGCGCGCCCTCGGCCGGCGCGAGCGTCGGCTTCGGCTCGTGGGAGCACGCCGCGAGCAGCGCCGCGAGGAGGAGAGGAACCGCCCTCACGGCTTCTTCCACTGCTCCGGGCCGACGACCAGCCGGAAGCCGACGTGCGACATCGGGTTGTAGGGATCGCTGCCGCGCCGCGCGCTCGGCCGGTAGCTCAGGCAGTAGCTCTCGTTGCACAGGAAAGAGCCGCCGCGGATCACGCGCTTGGGCGCATCGGCGGGCACGCCGGGGTCTTCCGGGTCGTGGCTCGCCGGCGGGCCCTTCGGGTCGATCACCTTCGACAGCCTGGCCTGCGCGGCGAAGAAGTCCGCCTCGTACCAGTCGGCGCACCACTGCCACGCGTTGCCGGTCATGTCGTACAGGCCGTAGCCGTTGGGCGGGAACGTGGTGACGGGCGAAGTGCCCTCCGCGCCTCCCGCTTTCGGGCTGACCACCGGGAAGCGTTCCTTCTTTCCCTCCCAGACATTCGCCATCTGGGGGGAAAAGTCATCTCCCCATGCGAACGTCGCCTGCTCGAGCCCGCCGCGCGCGGCGAACTCCCACTCGGCCTCGGTCGGCAGGCGCTTGCCCGCCCACCTCGCGTACGCGAGGGCGTCCTCGTAGGAAACCTGCACCACCGGGTGGTCGTCCTTGCCCGCGATGCTGCTGCCCGGTCCCTGCGGCTGGCGCCAGTTCGCGCCCGGCACGTACGCCCACCACCGCGAGTAATCGTTGAGCGGCACCGGCCGGTCGGTGCCGACGAACACCATCGCGCCCGCCACCAGCATGTGGTCGGGCGGTTTCGGCGTGCCCGGCGGCAGCTGCACCCGCAGCGTCTCCCACTCCGGCTTGCGCTCGGCGGTGGTGACGTAGCCGGTCGCCTTCACGAAGGCGGCGAACTGCGCGTTGGTGACGTGCGTGCGGTCCATCCAGAAGCCGCTGACGCGCACCTTGTGCGCCGGGCGCTCGTTGCGCTGCGAGAGCTTGTGGTTGCTGCCCATCAGGAACTCGCCGCCGGGCACCCACATCATTTCCTTCGGCCCGCTCACGCCGTCGCCCGGCACGACCTTCGGCTCCGGCTTCGACCCGGAAACCTGCCACGCCACGGCGACGGCCGCGGCGCACGCGGCGAGCCCGATCGCGGCGAGCGTGACGCGCCTCACGGCGCTCCGTTCCTGAGGATCATGGCAGCCTCCCAACTTAGCCAATCGCCCCGGCAGGCGATATGGGACCTTGGTCCCACCTTGGTCCTATCTGCGCTTGAGCAGGCGCAGCGGGTTGTACTCCAGGACTGTCTCGTTGCGCTGGTTGACCACCTTGTTGGCAAAACGCACCAGCCCGCGGTCGCCCTTCGAGGCCAGGCGGTGCTCGGTCACCTCCGCCTCGACGTGGATCGTGTCGCCGACCAGGGTCGGCCCCTTGACGTCGAGCCCGGCGTTGAGGAAGGCGAGCCCGGTGTCCTGCATGGTCGGCAGCAGCAGCCCCTCGGCGAACGAATAGACCAGCGCCCCGGGCACCGCGCGCCCCTTGATGGCGCGCTGCGAGTCGTCTTCGACGGTGAACAGCTCCTCGGTCAGCCAGGTCAGGTTGACGAACGCGGCGACGTCGGCTTCCGCGATGGTGCGGCGATGGGTTCTGAAGCGAAAACCCACCTTGAGGTCTTCAAAGCAAAAACCCCTGCCGACAACGATCACGTCTGCATTTCTACTTCTTCTCGAATCCCTTGCGCGCCTTCTCGAAGGCGCCCTGCATGGCGGCGAACGCGGTTTCCGCTCCCTGCAGCACCTGCGTCCACGCCTCGGTGGAGGCGTTCTGCAGGCGCTTCATCTGGTCGATAGCCTCGTCGCGGCGCACGCGCGCCTCGTCGAGCTGCTGCAGGTACTGGTTCTTCACAGACTCCGACGCCTTTTCCCACTGCGCCATTTGCGCGTTCCACTGGTCGATCTGTGCCTTGAGCTTCTGCACGTATTCGTCGCGGTTCATGGTGCCCCTCCTCGTAAAAGGACTACGGCATTCTATCCGTATGTCCGGCCCGCCGGGGCTACTGCGCCTTCTTGCAGCCGACGATGACCTCGTAGGCCTTCTCCGCCACGGCGTCGTCCTTCAGGCAGGCGATCGCCAGGATGAAGTCGCGCGGCGCCTGCTGCACCAGCAGGTCGTTGACCCAGGAGTGCACCACCGCCTGGCGCTTCTCGTCGGGCATCGACAGCAGCGCCTCGAGCTTGTCGTTCACCATGCGGTTCTCGCAGGCGGCGAGCAGCAGCGTGATGAAGCCGTCGATCTGGCCTACGCTGCGCGGCGCGGGCGCGGGCATGGTCAGGTGTCGATCCGCGCGTACGCCAGCACGGCGGCGACGTGGACCGCGACCAGCGCCAGGGCGACCGTCGGGAACACGGACGCCAGCGCAAGCAGCGGCAGCAGCAGGAACACGGCGACGAAGATCCACGGCAGCGGCGGGAACTTGCCGATCTCCGCCCGCAGGTTCTTGCGCAGCCAGCGCTTCACCGGCCCTTCCGGCTCGAGGCGGTGCTTGAGTCCCTCGGCCAGCGCGCGGTTCTCCAGCCAGCCGAAGAAAACGTAGCCCTGCACGAACAGGTTGCCGATCAGGATGACCGGGGCGAGGAGCAGCGCGAACAGCATGAGGAAGGCGCGCGCGCCGGCGAGCGCCACCACCGTGCCCGCGGTGCAGACGACGGCGGTAATCACGAACAGCGCCACCATCGCGTACACCAGGTTCATGCGCGTACGCATGTACGCCCTGAAGCCGGCGCCGGCCTGGTAGCGGTTGTACAGGTTCGCCGCTTCCTGGAGCGTCTCCAGCGGGAGCTGCAGTTGCAGAGCCATGTGCCCTCCCTGATCCCGCCAGCATACCGAAGCGCCCTCTCGGGCGCTGCGAAAAAGTGCCGCTATTTAGCCCATCAGCAGCAGCGGCACGCCGCTCGCCAGCGCGGCGATCAGCAGCGCGAGCGGCGAGCCTTTGCGCGCGAGCCACGCGACCAGCGCGAGGATGGCCGCCACCGGCGTGATCCAGAACAGGGTGACCATCGCCCACGCCCCGCTGATGGCGAAGAACAGCGCGAGGCCCATGTCGGTCTTGCCGAGCGGGGGCGCGTTCACCGCCCACACCGCGAACTGGCCGTAGGCGGCGACGACGACCAGCACGCCGCAGAAGCACCACGACGCGATCACCAGCGCCCGCTCCGCGCGCGGGCTCACGACACCCACCAGGTGACGGCGAAGAACGGCTGGCCGCCGCGCTCGGCGTAGAACAGGATCTCGCCGCGCCCGCGTCGCCCGAAATGCCGCATCCAGATCGTGGCCGCCTGCGCGCCGTCGCGGCGCACGGCAGCGCGCCCGGCCTTCAGGAGTTCCGCGACCACGTAGCGGTCACCCTCTTCCGCCGCCTGCGCCTGCACGCAGCCGCCTTGCGCCGGAGCGGCGGCGATGCGGCCGAGCAGCGCCTGCGCGCGGCCTTCGAAGATGCGCTGCAGCCGCGGCTCGGTCGCGCCGCCCATGACGCGCCCCGCGTCGACGGCCATCGTGCGCAGGTCGGCGAGCGCGAGCCGGATGGCGTGGCCGGCCGAGGAAACCTCGACGCAGTCGGCG
>DASUZH010000338.1:0-5593 GCA_036376975.1 Burkholderiales bacterium
ACCGATCCGCTGTTCACGAACTATCCGCTGCGCGGCTTCCGCGCCGACCTCGCGCTCACCGGCGCGGTCGCGCCGACGCTCCAGGCGCTCTGGCGCGCGGCGCAGAAGCAGGCCGTCTCAGTGAAGCAAATCGAGGAGCGAAAGAAGGTCATCACCGAGTACTCGCAGCACGTCCGGGACAAAGCGCGCGCCGGTGTCGAACCGATGCCAGCGCAGATCTCCGGCAAGTGGCTCTCCGCATGCGTCAACAAGATCCTCGACGACAAGACCATCCTGGTGAACGAATATCCGACGGTGCTGGAAGAGATGGTGATCACCGAGCCCGGGCAATACTTCGGCAACGCCTCGGCCGGTGGCCTGGGCTGGGGCATGGGCGCGGCGCTCGGCGCCAAGCTCGCCGCGCCGGACAAGACCGTGGTCTGCGCGCTGGGCGACGGCTCCTACATGTTCGGCAACCCGAGCGCGGCGCACTACGTGTCGGAGGCGATGCGCCTGCCGGTGCTGTTCGTCATCGCGAACAACGCGCGCTGGGCGGCGGTGCACCGCTCGACGCTCTCCACCTATCCGAAGGGCCACGCCGCGGGCATGAAGGAGCCGCCGTTCGCCACCCTCGAGCCCTCGCCCCGCTTCGAGCACGTCGTGCGCGCGAGCGGCGGCCACGGCGAAGCCGTCACCGAGCCGAAGGACCTGATCCCGGCGCTCGAGCGCGCGATGAAGGTGGTGAAGGAAGAGAAGCGCCAGGCGCTTCTCAACGTCAAGATAGAAGCGGGCTACGTAAAAACGAGCTAGGAAAACGCCGCCCTACTGGGCCGTCCAGCCGCCGTCGATCGAGTAGCTCGCGCCGCGGATCTGCGCCGCGGCCTCCGAGCAGAGGAACACGGCGAGCTCGCCGATCTGCTCGGGGGTGACGAACTCCAGCGAAGGCTGCTTTTCCCCGACCAGCGCGGTCTTCGCCTGCTCGGGCGCGATGTTCTGCTCGGCGGCGCGCGCGTCGATCTGCTTCTGCACCAGCGCCGTCAGCACCCAGCCGGGACAGATCGCGTTGCAGGTGATCTTGGTGCGCGCGGTCTCCAGCGCCACCACCTTGGTGAGGCCGACCAGGCCGTGCTTGGCGGCGACGTAGGCGACCTTCTCGGCCGACGCGACCAGGCCGTGCGCCGACGCGATGTTGACGATGCGCCCCCAGCCGGCGCGCCTCATCAGCGGAAGCGCGTGCTTGATGGTGTGGAAGCTGGAGTTGAGGTTGATGGCGATCACCGCGTCCCAGCGCTCGGTCGGGAACTGCTCGATCGGCGCGACGTGCTGGATGCCGGCGTTGTTGACCAGGATGTCGAGCGAGCCGAGGCGCGCCGCGGTCTCCTTCACCAGCGCCTCGATCTGCGCCGGCTGCGCCATGTCGGCGGGGCTGTGCTCGACGCGCACGCCGAGCGCCGCGATCTCTTTCTTGAGGCGGCCGATCAGGTCGGCATCGCCGAACCCGTTCAGCATCAGGCTCGCGCCCTGGCGCGCGAGCGCGCGGGCGACGGCGAGGCCGATGCCGCTCGTCGATCCGGTGACGAGGGCGGTCTTTCCTTTCAGCACGCTAGGGAAGCGCCGGCGGCGTGGCGTCCGCCGGGGCGGCGGCGAAGGTGCGCGTCGGCCCGATGGTGCCGAAGAACGGCAGCTTGAGGCCCCAGCCGCTGGCGCCGAAGTTGAGGCCGAGCACGTTGAACTCGAGCCCGTCGACCGGGCTCGCCGCCACGCCGAGCAGGCCGCCGAGCGACAGCTGGTAGCCCCGGCCGCTCGGCGCGGAGCCGACGATCGAGCCGCCGAGGTAATCCTTGCCGATCGCGGTGGAAGGCAGGTCGAGCTCGAGCTCGGGCACCTTGCGCGCGATCCAGGCGGTGAAGGTGTTGGAGTTGGGTCCCGGCCAGACGCTGTATTCGGCCGCGTAGGGATAGCTGCGCGCGGCGGCGTCGATGCGCTTGATCAGCTCGTCGACCCCGGCGCCGCGCTTCTCGGCGTACAGCTCGGGCTCGGCGCCGAACCAGCGGCCGTCGGGAGCGCGGTTTCGCACCACCACCGCCGAATCGGAATAGCGCAGGCGCCAGTCGATCACCTCGTAGGTCGTCCAGTCGTCGGCGCCGGTCGGCTTGACCGCTACCCAGGTATGCACGCCGAAGTAGCCCTTCACTCCGACGGTGCGCGCGCCGTAGACCTGCACCACGGCCTCGCGCACCAGCTTGGGATCGGGCGCGGTGCCGATCGGCTCGCGGCTCGCGGTGCGCCAGTCCTGCGCCGTCACCGCCATGCCGCCGCCGACGAACAAGCCCGCCATGAGGACATACAGGACCCGCTTGAGGTATTTCATTGCTTAGAGTTCTGCGAACAGTGGCTCTTCGACCTCAACGCCCGCCGAAGGTTTCAGGTTGACGAAGTCGAACAGCTTGCGGTCGAGCAGGTGCGAGGGCACCACGTCGGTCAGCGCGCGCAGGATCGACTCGATGCGGCCGGGATGGGCTTTCTCCCAGCCGCGCAGCATCTCGCCCACCACCTTGCGCTGCAGGTTGTCCTGCGAGCCGCACAGGGTGCACGGGATGATCGGAAAGTTTCTGATGTTTGAGAATTCAAGCAAATCCTCCTCGGCGACGTACACGAGGGGCCGGATCACCGTATGGCGGCCGTCGTCCGAGACCAGCTTCGCCGGCATCGCCTTCAGCTTGCCGCCGTTGAACAGGTTGAGGAAGAAGGTCGCCAGCACGTCGTCGCGGTGGTGGCCGAGCGCAATTTTGTTTGCGCCGAGCTCGCCGGCGACGCGATACAGGATGCCGCGCCGCAGCCGGGAGCAGAGCGAGCACATGGTCTTGCCGATCGGGATGACGCGCTTGACCGTCGAGTAGGTGTCCTGCTCCTCGATGTGGAACGGCACGCCGCGCGACTCGAGGTACTCCGGCAGCACACGGGCGGGAAAGCCCGGCTGCTTCTGGTCGAGGTTGACGGCGACCACATCGAATTTGATGGGTGCTTTCGTTTTTAAGCTGAGTAACAAATCCAGAAGGCTATGACTGTCCTTGCCCCCGGACAGGCACACCATCACCTTGTCGCCGTCCTCGATCATGTTGAAGTCGGCGATCGCGTCGCCCACCTGGTGGCGCAGGCGCTTGGCGAGCTTGTCCTGCTCGTACTTGTCTTTGCGGGGGTCGCTCATGTCAGCAGCTTCAGACCGGCAATGCCCGCGATGATAAGCAGGATCGAGCCGATGCGCAGCAGGGTCCTCGGCTCGCCGAACAGGATCATGCCGAGGATGGCGACGCCGACCGCGCCGATGCCGGTCCACACCGCGTAGCCGGTGCCGATCGGGATGGTGCGCACCGCGAGGGCGAGAAAGTAGACGCTCGCAATCATCGCCGCGGCGGTGACGACAGAAGGCACCACTCGGGTAAACCCTTCCGTGTACTTGAGTCCGACCGCCCAGACGACTTCGAGCAGCCCTGCGAGGGTCAGAAAGATCCAGGCCATTGCTTGTTCCTCAGAGGAAAATCGAGCGCCCGCCGTCGACCGCCAGGATCTGGCCGGTGACGAAGGGCGCGCAGGCGAGGAAGTGTACCGCCTGCGCGATGTCCTCGGGCGTGCCGGTGCGCCCGAGCGGCGTGGTGGCGACGATGCGGCCGCGCTCGTCGTCGGGGAACTGGCCGTCCTCCGGCCAGGCGATGGCGCCGGGCGCGACGCCATTGACGCGCACCGCGGGCGCGAGCTCGATGGCGAGCGAGCGCGTCATCGCCGCCAGGCCGGCCTTCGCGATGCTGTACACCGGATAGCCCTTCAGCGGCCGCTCGGCGTGGATGTCGACCACGTTCACTATGGCGCCCTGCCCCTTCGCCAGGTGCGGCGCGGCCTCCTGCGCGATGAACAGCGGCGCGCGCAGGTTCGAGCCGATCAGCTCCTCCCAGTGCGAGGCCTCGATCGCGCCGACCGCCACCGGGAAGAAGCTGGACGCGTTGTTCACCAGGACGTCGAGGCCGCCGAAGCGCTCGAGCGCCGCCGACACCAGCGCGCGCGGCGCGATCGGCGCTAGCAGCTCGGCCTTTACCCGCAGGGCGCTCTTGGCGCGCGCGGCATTGAACTCGGCTTCCAGCTTCGTCGCCTCGGCCTCGGCGCCGCGGTAGTGCAGCACCACGTTCGCGCCCGCCGCGTGCAGACGGCGCGCGATCGCCGCGCCGACGCGCCGCGCGCCGCCGGTGATCAGTGCCGTCTTTCCCTGCAAGCCCTCGTCCATGGATGCCGATGATTCTAGGGTAAATTCCGCGGGTGCTGTCCCGCATCAAGAACGAGATCGAAGCCCACGGCGGCTGGATCAGCTTCGCGCGCTACATGGAGCTCGCGCTGCACGAGCCCGGCCTCGGCTACTACGCCGCCGGCGCGCGCAAGTTCGGCGCGCAGGGCGATTTCGTCACCGCGCCCGAGCTGGGCGCGCTGTTTGCCCGCACGCTCGCGCGCGAGCTGCGGCAGTTTCCGCGCATTCTCGAGTTCGGCGCCGGCAGCGGCGCGCTTGCCGAAACCCTGCTGAAAGAGCTCGACGTCGAGTACTTCATCCTCGAAACCAGCACCGAGCTGCGCGACCGCCAGCAGAAGCGCCTCGGCGGGAAGGTGAAGTTCCTCGACGCGCTGCCGGCGCGCTTCAGCGGCGCCGTGATTGCGAACGAGGTGGTCGATGCGATGCCGGTGCATGCCGTGGCCTGGCGCGAGAACGGCGTAATGGAACGAGGTGTTTCACTTCTAGACGGAAAACTCTCGTGGGCGGAACGCGAAGCGACCGGAGGGCTGCGGAACGAGGCACAGGGAATAGAAGTCCCGATCCCTTATGAGAGTGAAGTCGGGTTGATGGGAATGGCGTGGTTGCGCTCTCTCGGCGAGCGGCTCGAGAAAGGGGCGATCTTCGTCATCGACTACGGCTTCGCGCGCGCCGAGTACTACCATCCGCAGCGCTCGATGGGCACGCTGATGTGCCACCACCGCCACCGCTCGCACGGCGACGTGTTCTTCGAGCCCGGCGCGCAGGACATCACCGCGCACGTCGACTTCAGCGCCCTCGCCGCCGCGGCGCGGGAGGCCGGCCTGGAGGTGCTCGGCTACGCCACGCAAGCCCAGTTCCTGGTCAACTGCGGCATCACCGACGTGCTGGCCGAGGCCAACGTGGAGAACGCCCTGCACTACGCCCCGATCGCCGCGCAGGCGCAAAAGCTGCTCTCGCCTGCGGAGATGGGCGAGCTGTTCAAGGTGCTGGCGGTGGGGCGCGCGGTGGACGCGCCGCTGCTCGGCTTTGCACGCGGCGACCGTTCGCATACCCTCTAGGCATGCGCGCCCTTGGACTGCTTCTGATCCTTACCGCGTTCGCCGCTTCAGCCGACGAGGCGGAGGACGCGAAGCGGCGCTGGGCGGCGAGCCCGCACGGGCCGATGCTCGAGCGCCTGCTGCCGCCCACCTACGAGGCGAAGCAGCTGCCCGAGCCCGATTCCGACGGCGCGCGCCTCACGCTGCGCTACTGCGTGCAATGCCACAACCTGGCGAACCCGGCCATGCACCACGCCGAGAAATGGCCGCCGATCGTCGACCG
>DASUZH010000339.1:0-2644 GCA_036376975.1 Burkholderiales bacterium
TACTTCGCGCTGTTCGTGCTCGCGCTGTCGATGGTGGCCGGCCTGGTCGAGAGCTCGCTCCTCAAGGGCCTGCTCTCGGGCGCGCTCGGCTGCGTGGTGACGATCCTCGGCAACGACCCGGTGATGGGGCAGCCGCGCCTCACGCTCGGCATCGGCTGGCTGGAGGGCGGGATTCCGTTCCTGCCGGTGCTGATCGGCGTGTTCGCGTTCGCCCAGATCATGAGCGAGATCGAGAAGGAAGGCTTCTCCTCGGTTTCGGAACAGGCCAGCGCGGCGATCAACCTGGCCGTCTCGCACCTCAAGGTCCTCGGCGAGATCCTCTCGCGCCCGTTCCTGCTGCTGTGGGCGTCGTTCATCGGGCTGGTGATCGGCGTGCTGCCGGCGATCGGCGGCAGCGCGGCCAACATGCTGGCCTACGACCAGGCGAAGAAGTTCTCCAAGCACCCGGAGAAGTTCGGCAGCGGGGTGCCCGAGGGCATCATCGCTTCCGAGGCGTCGAACAACGCCAACGTCGCCGGCTCGCTGGTCACCATCATGGCGTTCGGCATCCCGGGCGACGCGGTCACCGCGGTGATGCTCGGCGCGCTCACCATCCACGGCATCCAGTCCGGGCCGCTGTTCATCTCGCAGAACGCGCCGCTCGCCTACGGCATGTTCGCCGCCTACATCCTCGCGCACCCGATCGTGCTGGCGCTGCTGCTGGTCGGGGTGAAGTGGGTGATGCGCATCGTGGTGGTGCCGAAGTCGATCCTGTTCCCGGTCGTCCTGGTGCTGTGCGTGGTCGGCGCCTACGCGCTCGGCAACAGCATGGCCACGGTGTACGTGCTGCTGGTGAGCGGGGTGTTCGGCTACCTGATGGTGAAGTTCGGCTACCCGCTGGCGCCGTTCATCCTCGGCGTGATCCTCGGCGACCAGATCGAGATCAACCTGGTGCGCTCGATCATGACCGACTCCAACCTGTGGCTGTTCGTCACGCGGCCGATCTCCGGCCTGCTGCTCGCGGCGTCGGTGCTGTCGATCGCCGCCGCGCTGTGGCAGCACCGGCGCATGCAGCGCAAGCTGGCCGCCTCCGGCGGCGAGGCCGACTTCTAGCGGCATCTGAAACGCCGCGGCGCGCGTACGCATCTAATGGGCCGTTTTCCATTGGGGCGTTCGATGCCTGCAGACACGCAAGCTCACCGCAAGGACGACCTGTCGTCGGACCTCGACCTGGTGTCGCGGATCCGCCTAGGGGACATGCCGGCCATGGAGACGCTGATGCGCCGGCACAACCGCGCGCTGTTCCGCACCGCGCGCGCCATCCTCCTCGACGACGCCGAAGCCGAGGACGCGGTGCAGGAAGCCTACCTGCACGCCTACCACGCGCTCGGCAGCTTCCGCGGCGAGGCGAAGCTGTCGACCTGGCTGGTGCGCATCGCCGCCAACGAGGCCCTGATGCGGCGCCGGCGCCGCGTGCGCCAGGGCGAGGTGATTCCGCTCGGCGATGGAGCGATCGACATGAAACCCGGACCCGAGAACGAAGCCATGCGCGGCGAGGTCGGCCGCCTGCTCGAAGCCAAGATCGACGCGCTGCCCGAGAGCTACCGCGTGGTGTTCATGCTGCGCGCGATCGAGGAGATGTCGGTCGAGGAGACCGCGAGCGCGCTCGACATGCCGCCGGCCACGGTGCGCACGCGCTTTTTCCGCGCCCGCGGCCTGCTGCGCGAATCGCTCGCGCGCGACGTGGATGCCGCCATGCAGGACGCGTTCTCGTTCGCCGGCCAGCGTTGCGACCGGCTGGTGCAGAGCGTTTTCAACCTACTGAAGACAAGGCAAGGATAGAAAAGCATGCGCACCCCCGCGAGCATTGCCGGCCATCCCATCCACCCGATGCTGGTGGCGATCCCGATCGGCCTGTGGATCTTCTCCCTGGTCTGCGACCTGGTTGCGGCCTCCGGCTCGCCGAACGAGGCGTGGCGCACCGTCGCGCTCTACACGCTGGTCGGCGGCATCGCCGGCGCGCTGCTCGCGGCGCTGCCCGGCTTCGTCGACCTGCTTTCGCTGCCCGCCGGACCGCGCAGCACCGCCCTGGTCCACATGGGCATCAACCTGACCGTCGTCGCCCTGTATGTCGTAAACGCGTGGTTGAGGTTACAGGGCGGCGGCGGCCAGACCCCGCTCATCCTGTCCGTCATCGGCGTCGGCCTGCTGGCGGTGTCGGGCTGGCTCGGCGGCAAGATGGTCTACGTCCACGGCGTGGCCGTATCTGCGGTGCCCGACGAGGTCTCCCCACAGTCCCGGACTCGCAGATAACGGCGCGCCACCATATAGGAAGCGGCGGGGCTTACGCAGGAACGTAGGTCAGCCTGATCACGTCCTCGCCGATCCGATCACTGGCCATGAGACGGAGCGGCGGCCGGGGTCCGGCGAAGTAGGGCTTGCCGCCGCCAAGCACGACGGGGTGCAGGTAGATCCGATACTCGTCGATCAGGCCAAGCTCGGTGAGGCTTCGCGCCAGGTTCGGCCCGGCCACTTCGATCTCGCCGTCTCGCTCGGCCTTCAGCTTGCGGATCGCGCCCGCGAGATCAGCTCCAACAAGGTGGGCGTTGGGCCCGACCGACTTCAACGAGCGCGAGACGACCCATTTCGGCTGCTTGCGCCACGC
>DASUZH010000340.1:0-7044 GCA_036376975.1 Burkholderiales bacterium
ACCGCAAGCGCCTCACCGAGGAGATCCCGCCGCGCGTGCGCGCCACGCAGCTGTGGCGCATCCCGGAGCCGTACCTGGCGCAGGCGCAGGATGACGCGACGCTGCTCGCGATCCGCGCGCAGGAGGCAGCGGGCATCGACATCGTCACCGACGGCGAGATCCGCCGCGAGAGCTACTCGAACCGCTTCGCCACCGCGCTCGAGGGCGTCGACCTGGAGAAGCCCGGCATCGCCATCACGCGCTCCGGCAAGCAGCAGTCGGTGCCGCGCATTACCGGCAAGATCCGCCGCAAGCACCCCGTCGAACTGCAGGATCTCTTGTTTCTAAAAAAGAATACAAAGAAACAGGTGAAGATCACCGTGCCTGGCCCGTTCACCATGGCGCAGCAGGCGCAGAACGACTTCTATCCCTCGATCGAGGCCGCAGCGATGGACTACGCGGTGGCGGTGAACGAGGAGATCCGCGACCTGTTCGCCGCCGGCGCCGACGTGGTGCAGATCGACGAGCCGTACATGCAGTCGCAGCCGGACAAGGCGCGGGAGTATGGCGTCAAAGCTTTGAACAAAGCGTTAGAGAACATAAAGGGCGAAACGGCGGTGCACATCTGCTTCGGCTACGCGGTGTACCTGAAGAACAAGCCCTCGGGCTACTCGTTCCTGCCCGAGTTCGCCGCCTGCTCGTGCAAGCAGATCTCGATCGAGACCGCCGAGCCGAAGCTCGACTGCTCGGTGCTCGCCAAGCTGCCGGGCAAGAAGATCATGGTCGGCTGCATCAACCTGGCCGACGAGAAAGTCGAGACGCCGCAGGTGGTGGTCGACCGCGTCAAGCGCGCGCTGCAGTTCATCCCGCCCGAGGCGGTCATCCTCGCCCCCGACTGCGGCATGAAGTTCCTGCCGCGCGAATCGGCCTTCGGCAAGCTGCAGTCGATGGCCGAGGCGGCCCGCATCCTGCGCAAGGAATTCGGCTAGCGCCGTGCCGGCGGTCGCCGAACAGCTCGCCGCCGGCGCCGCGCGCGCCCGCGCCGCCTCGTTCCGCGACACGGCCGAGAAGCTGCTGATCGACGTCGCCGGGCTGTGCGTCGCCGCGCGCAGGCTCGACTACACGCGCGCCGCCCTGCGGGCCTGGGAATCCGGCGGCGCCTGCACCGCGATCGGGCACCCGCGCGGCCTCGACAGCGCGGGCGCCGCCTTCGTCAACGGCACCGCCGCGCACGGCGAGGACTTCGACGACACCTTCGAGGGCGGGCCGGTGCACGCCGGCGCGGTGATCGTCCCCGCGGTCCTGGCAGTCGCCGAAAGAGACAAGCTGCCGGGCGAAGACGCATTGCGCGGCATCGCGGTCGGCTGCGAGATCATGTGCCGCGGCGCCCTGGTCGCGCCCAAGCGCTTCCACAAGGCGGGGTTCCACCCAACCGCAGTTCTCGGCACGATGGGCGCGGCTGCCGCTGCGGCCGTTTCAATGCAGCTGAACGAAAAACAGTTCGTGGATGCGCTTGGCATCGCGGGCTCGATGGCTTCGGGAATCATCGAGTACCTCGCCGAGGGCGCGTGGACCAAGCGGCTGCACCCGGGCTGGGCCGCCCAGTCGGGAATCCGCGCCGCCGACCTCGCCCGCAACGGCTTCGTCGGCCCGCGCACCGTGATGGAAGGCACGCACGGCTTCTACTACGCGTTCGCGCGCGGCGCCGAAGGCGACTGGGCGAAGCTCACCGAGGGCTTCGGCGAGCGCTGGGTCGCCGCGTCGATCGCCTTCAAGCCCTATGCCTGCGGCACCATGACCCAGCCGTACGTCGACTGCGCGCGGCGCCTGGCGAAGAAGGTGCGCCTGGAGGACATCGCCGAGGTGGTGTGCGAGACGGCCGAGGGGATCGTGCACCGCCTGTGGGAGCCGCTGGCCGACAAGCAGCGCCCGCCGAACGCCTACTTCGCCAAGTTCAGCCAGCCCTACTGCATCGCCGCCGGCTTCGCGCTCGGCCACGCCGGCCTCGACGCCTTCACCGAGGAGCGCGTGCGCGACGAGCGCCTGCGCTCGCTCGCCGCCAAGGTGCGCTACGAGATCGACCCGGACAATCCCTACCCGGACGAATTCACCGGGCACGTGCGGGTGAAGCTGAAGGACGGCCGCACGCTGGAAGAGCGCCAGCCGCACATGCGCGGCGGCGCCAAGGAGCCGCTCACCCGCGCCGACATCGAGGAGAAATTCCGCTTGAACTGCGCCCACGGCGGCTGGCCGGCGCAACGCGCCGAGGCATTCCTCGCCTTCGCGAAGCGCGCCTTCGACTCGCGCATCGACCTGTCGCCGTTCCGTGAGTAAGGAGCTCCAGGGCCGCGTCGCACTGGTGACCGGCGCCGGCCGCAACATCGGCCGCGCCATCGCCCTGTCGCTCGCAGACGCCGGCGCTGCAGTAATCGTCAATGCTCGCAGTTCGAAAGAGGAAATCGAGTCGGTTGCCTCGCAGATCGGTGGCCTCGCGGTCCTGGCGGACGTATCCGACCCCAAGGCGGTCGAAGCAATGGTGGCTCAAGGCATCAAGCGTTTTGGAAAACTCGACATCCTCGTCAATTGCGCCGCGCTGCGCGCCGTCGAGCCGATCGAGGCCATCGACGCGAAGCGCTGGCGCGAGGTGACCTCGGTGATCCTCGACGGCGCGTGGTTCTGTGCGCGGGCCAGCCTCGAAGCGCTGAAGAAGAGCGATGCCGGCGCGATCGTGAACATCGGCGGCCTGTCCGCGCACACCGGCGCAGCCGGCCGGCCGCACGTGATCGCGGCGAAGGAAGGCCTGGTCGGCCTGACGCGCGCCCTCGCCCACGACCTCGCGCCTCACAACGTCACGGTGAACTGCGTCGTTCCGGGACTGATCGAGACGACGCGCACCTCGCCCTCGGCCAACCATCGGGAGGCGCCGCTCGGCCGGCGCGGCAGGCCCGAGGAAGTCGCCGCCGCGGTGAGGTTCCTGGCCGGCCCGGGCGCGCGCTACATCACCGGCACGGTGCTGCACGTCAGCGGCGGCGCCGCCGCCTGAAAAATAGGGTCAGACCCTATTCTTTTGATTCTGAAACGAGGGTCTGACCCTATTTTTCACCGCGCCTAGTCGTCGAGCGAGATGTTGCGCTCGCGCGCCAGGGTCCGGTAGCGCGCGATCTCCGACTGGATGAAGGCGCCGAACTGCTCGGGCGTCATCGGCATGGAGTCGATCGCCTCGTTCGCCAGGCGCTGCTGCAGCGCCGGCGTGGCGAGCGCCTTGTTGATCTCCGCGCTGAGCTTGCGCGTGATGTCGGCGGGCAGCCTGGCCGGCCCGACGATCCCGTACCACTGCACGCCGTCGAAGCCGGGGAAGCCGAGCTCCTCGAAGGTGGGCACGTCGGGCTGCAGCGGGTGGCGCCTGAGCCCGGTGATGGCGAGCGGCTTCATCCGGCCGTTGCGGACGTGCGGCAGCGCGGCGGCGAGGCCGGGCATCAGCACGTTGATCTGCCCCTTCACCAGGTCGGAGATCCCCGGCGCGATGCCGCGGTAGTGCGCGTACACCGCCTCGAGGCCTGCGGCGGCGCGGAACTGCTCCAGCGCGAGGTGGTTGAGCAGCCCGATGCCGCCGGTGCCGTAGTTGAGCTTGCCCGGGTTCTTCTTCGCGTAGTCGACGAAGCCCTTCAGGTCCGCCACCGGGACCGAGGGATGCACCACCAGCAGATTGGGCGTGCCGCCGACCATCGCGATCGGCGTGAAATCCTTCACCGCGTCGTAGTTGACCTTGCGCACCGCCGGGTTGGTGGCGTGCGTGCCGACGTAGCCGACCATCAGCGTGTAGCCGTCGGGCTCGGCGCGCGCGGTGTTCATGGTGGCGATCGAGCCGCCGCCGCCCGACGTGTTCTCGATGAAAAACGACTGGCCGAGGGCGCGCTGCAGCTGGTCGGCGACGGTGCGGCCGATCAGGTCGAGGCCGCCGCCGGGGTTGGCCGGCACGATGATCTTCACCGGCTTGGACGGGTAGCCCTGGGCCGCGGCCGCCAGCGGCAGCAGCAGAAGTACGGCGAGCAGAACTTTCTTCAAGCGAAGAAGGCGATCAGGGCGTCGAGCGTCTCGTCGGGCGCCTCGGCCATCATGGAATGGCCCGACAGGGGGACCAGCACGGTTTTCGCGTCCGGGATGCGCTTCTGCAGCTCCGCGGCAGTCTTCGCCGGCGTCATGACGTCGCGCTTGCCGAGGATGAAGAGCGCCGGGCATTTGACCTGCCCGGCGAACTGGTAGTCGTTGCAGGCCTTCAGGTCGTTGTACAGCACGCCGGGCGCGAGGCGCCGCAGGCGCGCCAGCATGTCGCCGTACATCCACATGCCGGGATTCGGGTTGCCGCCGAGCGGCACCGGCGCGGCGTGGCCCCAGATCGTCTCCATGTCGTAGGCCGCCGGATCGTTGCGCCGCGCGGCGTCGAGGAACGGCTCCGACACCTTCATCGGATAGCCGACGCCAAGCAGCGCGATGCGGTCCACCCAGCGAAACCGGCTGGCGCACTCGAGAGAGATGAGCGCGCCCATCGAATGGCCGACCAGGCTTGCCTTCTCTATGTGCAGGGATTCCAGGGCGGAGGACACCCAATCCGCCATGGCGGCGACCGAAGCGACCGGAGGGCCGGCGGAGCGGCCATGCCCGGGCAGGTCCAGCGCCAGGACGTTCCAGCCGTGGTAGCCGAAATAGCGGCTCTGCAGCCCGAACAGGGAATGGTCGAGCCCGGCGCCGTGGAGGAACACCATGCTCGGCTTGCCGGCGTCGAAGTCGTGCGCCGCGGTGTAGGCAAACGCGCGCTTCTTGTCGACTACCAGGTCCATCAGGCGCGCGCGGCGGCTTTCAGGGCGCGATCGAGGTCCTCGATCAGGTCCTGCGCGTCCTCCAGGCCGATCGACAGGCGCACGGTGCCGGGGCCGATGCCGGCCTTCTTCAGGTCCGCGTCGCTCATCCGGTAGTGCGTGGTGGTGGCCGGATGGATGACGAGCGATTTCGCGTCGCCGACGTTGGCGAGGTGCGAGAACACGCGCAGCGCCTCGATGAAGGCCTTGCCCGCCTTGCGCCCGCCTTTGATGTCGAACGAGAACACCGCGCCGGCGCCGTTCGGCAGCAGCTTCCTGCACAGATCGTGATCCGGATGGTCTTTGAGCTCTGGATAAAGAACTTTCTCGACCGAGGAGTGCGAAGAAAGATAAGCCACTACTTTTCTCGTATTCTCGACATGCCGCGGCATGCGCAGGTGCAGCGTCTCGATGCCCTGCAGGATCTGGAACGCGGTCATCGGCGCCATGCAGGCGCCGAAATCGCGCAGCCCCTCGCGCCGCGCGCGCAGCAGGAAGGCGCGCGTGCCCGACTCCTCCTCGAAGTCCATGTTGTGGAAGCCGGCGTAGGGCGCGGTCAGCGTGTCGAACTTGCCCGACGCCTCCCAGTCGAAGCGGCCCGAGTCGACCAGCACGCCGCCGATCGCCACGCCGTGGCCGCCGAGGAACTTGGTGGCCGAGTGGTACAGCAGGTCGGCGCCGAGCTCGAACGGCTTCATCAGGAACGGCGTGGTGAAGGTGGCGTCGACCAGCAGCGGCACTTTCGACGCGTGAGCGATCTCTGAGATCGCCGGGATGTCCAGGACGTCGATGCCCGGATTGCCGAGCGTCTCGCCGAACAGAAGCCTGGTGTTTTCCCTGATCGCTTTCTTCCAGTCGCCCGGGTTTCTTCCGTTCACGAAGGTTGTTTCGATGCCAAAACGCTTCAGGGTATAGCCGAGAAGATTGTGCGAGCCGCCATAGAGGGCGCCCGAGGCGACGATATGCGCGCCGGCGCCCATCAGGGTGGAGACGGCGAGGTGCAGCGCCGCCTGGCCCGAGGCGGTAGCGATGGCGCCCACGCCGCCTTCCAGCGCTGCGATGCGCTCCTCCAGGACCGCGACGGTCGGGTTCGAGATGCGCGAGTAGACGTGGCCCGCGCGCTCCATGTTGAAGAGCGAAGCCGCGTGCTCGGTGTCGCGGAAGACGTAGGAAGTGGTCTGGTAGACCGGCACCGCGCGGGCGCCGGTCGCCGGGTCAGGCGACTGCCCGGCGTGCAACGCCAGAGTATCGAACCCCGGGTACTTCGGTCCTGCCACTTAGTGCAGGTTCTTCCTGGAAGGACGCGTGTAGGTCTCGAACGCCCGCTCGGGCTTCTTCTGCTGCGAGGCGCGCTCCTTCCAGTCGCGGTCGAACAGGTCGTTCACCAGCGCGGTCGCCTCCGCCACCTCGGTCTTGCCGAACTGGCGGCCGAGGATCGCGGCGACGTCCTCGATCATGCAGCGCCGCTGCGCCTCGTGGATCGCCTGCGCGGTGGGGCCGACGAACAGCAGCTTCGACTCCTGCTCGCCGTTCTCCAGGTACAGCGTGACGTCGACCTCGACCGCCTCGTAGCAGTACGGCCCGAGGTTCTCCAGCACCGCCTCCAGCGCGCCGTTGAAGCTGCGGCCGATCTCGCCGGTCCAGCACACGGTGAGCAGCAGGTCCTTCTCGTCGTACTTCAGGCCGGGCTCGTCGGGCTCCAGGCTCTTCACATCGGCGAGGCCGTCGGCGTCGAGGTACTCCAGCAGCGGCGCGAACGCCTGCTCGAGCTGGCGCTTGGAAACGCCCTCGAGAATCGGAATGTCGGCATGAACATGGACTTCGAGCCGCATGGCGAAAACCTCAAAAGGGGATGACCCATTCTACCGCTAAAATCGGCCGGGAAATCCCTTATGAAACCTGACTATACCGGCGGCGGGCTGGTCAACCTGATGGCCTCCATCGTCGCCGGACGCAACAGCGCGCCGCGTCACCCGATCCTGAAAAACCTATCCCCGGAAAAAGTCGCCGATGCAAGGAACGTGGTGCTGTTCATCGTCGATGGACTTGGCGACGGCTACCTCATGCGCCGCGGCGCGGGCGGCGAGCTGGCGCGGCGCCGGCGCGGCGCGATCACCTCCGTGTTTCCGCCGACCACCGCGTCCGCGATCACCACCTCATACACCGGCTGCACGCCGTTCGAGCACGGCCTCACCGGATGGTTCACCTA
>DASUZH010000341.1:0-2649 GCA_036376975.1 Burkholderiales bacterium
CAGCGAGCCCTCCGCCTGGATGGCGGCGGTCTTGCGGTCGCCCAGCCAGCGGATGGTCGGCTGGCCGACCGAGTTGAAGATGGTGGGCGAATGGCGCGAGGTCAGCGCGCCGCGCGCGTCGGGCGAGAAGCGGCGCCGGTCTGCGCCCCAGTCGCGCGCCGCGTGGCAGCTGGCGCAGGAGGTCTTGCCGTCGAGCGAGATGCGCTGGTCCCAGTAGAGCGCGCGGCCGAGCTCGGCCTCGGGCGTCTGCGTGCTGGCCGGCGCCTTGATCACGCCGAACAGCGGGAGCGCCTCGCGGCGCAGCGCCTCGTCGGCCTGCGCGCTGGCCGCGCCGAACGCGGCGGCCAGTGCCAGCAGGATGCGAATAGTCATGGTTCCCCCTTTGACGAGGAAGCTTACGCCGACTGTGTAACCGCTTCTTATCCGCTTGTAGCTTTTATTGTTCCTTGCCGGCGCTGCCGATCGACACGTCCGCCAGGCCGGAGCGGATCATGAACCAGAACAGGAACACGCCGGGAAGCGCGATCAGCGTGGTGAGCAGGTAGAAGTTCACGTAGCCCATCGCCGTGATCAGCGCGCCGGCGGACGTGCCGGTGAGGAAGCGTCCGGCGATGCTCGCCAGCGCGGAAAGCAGCGCGTACTGCGTCGCGGTGAAGCGCAGGTTGCACAGCGCCGAAAGGTAGGCGACCACCGTCACCCCGCCGATGCCGCTGGCGAAGTTCTCGAAACCGACCGCCGCCGCCATGCCGAGGTTGCTGTGGCCGGCCGCGGCCAGGCCGGCGAAGCTGAGGTTCGACACCGCCATCAGCACCAGGCTGACCAGCACCGAGCGCTTCATGCCGAGCCGCGCGTAAAGCATGCCGCCGACGAAGATGCCGACCAGCAGGGCGACGAAGCCGATGCCGACGTCGTAGAAGGCGACTTCGTCGTTGCTGAAGCCGAGGTCCTTGAACAGCAGCCGCAGCGTGAGGTTGGCGAGCGTGTCGCCGATCTTGTGGATCAGCACGAACAGCAGGACGACCAGCGCGCCCTGGCGCGCCATGAACTCGACCAGCGGGCTGAAGTAGGCGACCAGCGCTTCCAGCGCGCCGCGCGGCCTGGCGGGCTCGCGGTGCCGCGCCGGCTCGCCCATCACCACGCCGACCAGCAGCGCCGGCAGCGCGAACGCCGCGCAGGCGAAGTAGGCGGCGGTCCAGCCGATGCGCGCGGCCAGCACCAGCGCGAGCGCGCCCGCCGCCGCCGACCCCAGCCGCCAGCCGTACTGCGACATGCCCGAGCCGACGCCGAGCTGGCGCGGCTCGAGCAGCTCGATGCGGTAGGCGTCGATGATGATGTCGAAGGTGGCGCCGCATACGCCGAGGGTGATCGCCGCGGCCGCGACCAGGTAGAGCGACTCCTGCGGGTCGGCCACGCCGAGGAACGCCACCGCGCAGATCACCAGCACGCCGACCAGCCACAGCCAGCTGCGGCGCTGGCCGAAGCGGCCGATCAGCGGCAGGCGCACGTTGTCGACCATCGGCGCCCAGAGGAACTTGAAGTTGTAGGCGAGGAAGGTGAGCGCGAAGGCCGTCACCGCGCTCTTGCTGATGCCGTGCTGGGCGAGGCGCGTGGTGAGCGTCGCGCCGATCATCGCGAAGGTGAAGCCCGACGAGATGCCGAGGAACAGCGCCGCGAGCGGCGCGCGCTCGAGGTAGGGCCTGACCGCTTCAGGCCAACGGGTAGTCATAGTCGATCGTCAGCGGCGCGTGGTCGGAGAACCGCTTCGCCTTGTAGATCGACTCCCTCTTCGCGGTGGCCGCCACGCCGGGCGTGGCGATCTGGTAGTCGATGCGCCAGCCGACGTTCTTCTTCCACGCCTGGCCGCGGTTCGACCACCAGGTGTACTGCTCGGGCTTCTGGTTGAGGCGGCGGAACACGTCGACGAAGCCGAGCTCGTCGAACACCCGCGTCAGCCAGGCCCGCTCCTCGGGCAGGAAGCCCGAGTTCTTCTGGTTCGACTTCCAGTTCTTCAGGTCGATCTGCTGGTGCGCGATGTTCCAGTCGCCGCACAGGATGATCTCCTGCCCGCGGTCCCTGATCCTTTCCAGATGCGGCAGGAACCTCTTCAGGAAGCGGAACTTCGACGCCTGGCGGTGCGGGCCGGCGGACCCCGAAGGCATGTAGAGCGAAATCACCCACAGCTTGCCGAAGCGCGCCTCGACGTAGCGCCCCTCGGCGTCGAACTCGCGCACCGCGAAGCCCTGCTTCACCTCGTCGGGCGCGCGCCGGCTGTACAGCCCGACGCCGCTGTAGCCCTTCTTCTCGGCGAACGCGTAGCAGCTCTCGAAGGCCTTCAGGCCGTGCAGCCTGGCGTCGAGGTCCGCCGCGTGGCACTTCAGCTCCTGCAGGCAGACCACGTCGGCCCGCTGCGCGGCGAGCCAGCGGAACAGGCCCTTATTCGCCGCGGAACGAATGCCGTTGACGTTGAGAGTGACTACTCGCAAAGCGGGTGTTCAGCCCGACGGGAAGCTGGCCGCGCCGCCGTGCGCCGCCGACCACTTGGCCGGCTCGTGCAGGAACTTCTCCACCTCGGCGATCTTGCCGGCCTCGAGGTAGGCGCCCTTCTTCACCGCGGCGAGCACGTCCCACCAGGTGGCGAGGTGGTGCAGC
>DASUZH010000342.1:0-6200 GCA_036376975.1 Burkholderiales bacterium
ACGGTGGTGAACAACACCTTCGGCGTCTACATCAATCCGCACACCTGGGTGAACCGGCACCGGCTGCACCACAGGTTCTCGGATCATCCCGGGGATCCGAACAAGCTCTCTTCCGATGGCTTCTGGAAGACGATGTGGCTCTGCATGTTCCCCTACGCGTGCCAGGCCAACGTCGCCAACGACGAAATTTTCAGGTCCTGGTCGTTTCGCCTGGTTTCGAACCCGCTGTTCGCCGTGCTTTCGCAGGTTTTCAACCTCTGGCTGCTGTCGGTGCTGGTGGGCGACCTGCGCTTTGCGGCGGCGATCTGGCTGATGACGCGCGTGTTCGCGCTGTGGATCAACATGGTGCAGAACTACTGGACCCACGACCGCAGGTTCGGCTACCGGCGCTACGACGACGAGCGCGACAACGCGATGAACATCGGCGAGTGGCTGCCGGTGACCGCGACCTTCAGCGCCTGCCTGCAGAACAACCACCACCATTCGCCCGGCTTCCTGCGCCTCAGCCACGAGGAATCGGAGTACGACTTCGGCTTCCTGACCGTCAAGGCGATGAAGGCGCTCGGCCTGGTGAAGGCATCCGACACGGGCGCGGAATTGCCGCAGGACATTCCGCTGACGCGGGTGAACTTCTAGCCGCCGCTAGCGCCTGAACGGATAGAGGAACTGTCCCCAGAAGGTGGTCGGCATCTGCTCCTTGTGCAGGCCGTAGGTGTCCGGCCACTTGTCCTCGGGCAAGTAGTACGTGCCGAACATCTTGTCGATCCACGGGAAGTGGATGGCGAAGTTCTTGTCGAGCGCCTCTTTCTGCGACGTGTGGTGCCAGTGGTGGTAGCGCGGGAAGATCAGGTACGGCTCCAGCCACTTGATGGTCGGGCCGAAATTCGAATGCGTCCAGGTGGCGTGCAGCGTGACGAAGAACAGATACGCCACGTTGATGTCCTGCGGGAAGATCAGCAGCATCGGGATGAGGATGAATCCCCGCACCGCCACGTCGTCCACCAGGTGCGAGCGCGAGCCCGCGATCCAGTCGAGCGCCTTGGAGGAATGGTGGATGGCGTGGAACCTCCACAGCCACGGCACCGAGTGGAACAGGCGGTGGATGGCGTACTCGGCGAGGTCCGCCACCACGATCGCCAGGAAGAACTGCACCAGCCAGGGCAGCTTGACCACCTGCTCGATCACGCCTTCGACGCCCAGAACATGCGAGAGCTGCGTGGCGGGCAGCATGATCAGGAACGTCGTCATGTAGATCGGCAGGTGGGTGGACAGGAAGTACACGATGTCCAGCACCCACTGGTCGCGGAACACGCTCTGCTTCGGATAGGCCGGGAACAGCACCTCGAACGGCGAGAAGATCAGCGTCATCAGCAGCAGGTCGAGCAGGAACCAGTCGAGCCCGATGGCCGGGCCGTCGCGCAGCGGCTCGTTGATCTCGACGCTGGCGCCGCCCAGCAGAGTGGCGATCAGGGCAAGCAGCATCCCGGTCAGGGCCAGGATCTTCTTCTTCCGCAGCATCGCGGACACGATGCCGAACAGGATCGCCGCCACGATGACCGCCTGGATCAGCATGCGCATGACCCACATCGGCGGGTAGAACGGCCGCAGCTCGGGAGAAGTCAGCAGCGACGGGAAATGCAGGCACACCACCGCGCCGAGCGCGAGCAGCCCGAAGAAGGCGGACAGGATGCCGCTCCACCAGCCGCTGCCGAAGCCGGTGGGCTCCTTGTCGCCGAACGTCTGGTTGATCTTTTCTTCGAGTTTTTGCTCGAGCATGGCTACCCACTGATTCCGGCGAGGACGCGCAGGTGCTGCGCGGCGCTGCGGCCGAGGGCGGGCAGCGAGTAGCCGCCTTCGAGCATCGACACGATGCGGCCTTTGGTCGAGGACAGCGTCGCCTCCTTCACCTGCGAAGTGACCCAGGCGTAGTCGGCGTCGACGAAGCGCAGCATCGCCATGTCGTCCTCGACGTGGGCGTCGAAGCCGGCGGAGAACAGCACCAGCTCGGGCGCGAAGTCCTGCAGCGCCGGCAGCCACACTTCGCTCACCGCCTTGCGCAGCGCGCGGCCGTCGGAGCCGGCGGCGAGCGGCACGTTGAACATGTTGGACGCCGGGTTGTCGGTGCCGCTGTACGGGTAGAACGGGTGCTGGAAGATGGAAGCCATCAGCACCTGCTCGTCGCCCTCGAAGATGTCCTCGGTGCCGTTGCCGTGGTGCACGTCGAAGTCGATGATGGCGACGCGCTCGAGGCCGTGCGCGTCGATGGCGTGCTTCGCCGCCACCGCGACGTTGTTGAAGATGCAGAAGCCCATCGGCCGCGCGCGGCAGGCGTGGTGGCCGGGCGGGCGCACGTTGCAGAACGCGGCCTGATGTTTCTTGCCTAACACCAGATCAACTGCGAATGCCGCTGCGCCGGCCGCGCGCAGCGCGGCGTTCAGCGTGTAAGGGTTCATCGCGGTGTCGGGATCGAGGTGCACCGTGCCGTGCTCGGGCGCGGCGTCGCGGATGGCGCGCACGTACTCGATCGGATGCACGCGCGCCAGCTGCTCGTCGGTGGCGAGCGGCGCCTCGTAGCGCGCCAGATGCGCGCCGAGCGCCTCGGCGGTAATTTCTTCCTCGACCGCGGTCAGGCGCTGCGGACGCTCGGGGTGGCCGGCGCCCATTTCGTGCCGCAGGCAATCCGGGTGCGTGACAAATGCAACGGGCATGATCATTTCCATGTTAGCGCATCGAGTACAATCTTCAACATGCTGCTCAAGGCGGAATTCCAGGCAAATCGCGTCGCGGCGTCGCCGATCGACCGCGCGGTTTCCGCCGCCAGCACCATCATCCTGGGCAAGGAAACCCAGGTGCGCCTCGCCCTCGCCTGCCTGCTGGCGCGCGGCCACCTGCTGATCGAGGACCAGCCGGGCGTGGGCAAGACGACCCTCGCGCACGTCCTCGCGCGCTCGCTCGGCATGCACTTCCAGCGCATCCAGTTCACCAGCGACATGCTGCCGGCCGACATCATCGGCGTGGCGATCTACGAGCGCGACAGCGGCGCCTTCAAGTTCCACCCCGGCCCGATCTTCTCGCAGGTGATCCTCGCCGACGAGGTGAACCGCGCCACGCCGAAGACGCAGTCGGCGCTGCTCGAGGCGATGGAGGAGCACCAGGTCACCGCCGAGGGCGAGACGCGCAAGCTGCCCGAGCCGTTCTTCGTCATCGCCACGCAGAACCCGTCCGAGCAGGTCGGCACCTTCCCGCTGCCCGAGTCGCAGCTCGACCGCTTCATGATGCGCATCGAGCTCGGCTACCCCGACCGCGACGCCGAGCGCGCGCTGCTCACCGGCACCGACCGGCGCGACATGCTGGCCACGCTCGACCCGTGCATGACGCCGGCCGAGCTGATGGAGCTGCAGAGCAACGTGCAGCGCGTGCACGTCTCCCCGGCGCTGATCGACTACGTGCAGGCCATCGTCGAGCACACGCGGCGCTCGCCGGACTACGTCGCCGGCCTGTCGCCGCGCGCCGCGCTCGCGCTGGTGCACTCGGCGCGCGCCTGGGCGCTGCTCGAGGGCCGCGACAAGGTGATCCCGGAGGACGTGCAGGCGATCCTGCCGGGCGTCGCCGCGCACCGCCTGCGCCCGGCGCACGACGCCGCGCGGCGCGTCGACGTCGGCGCGCAGCTGCTCGCCGCCGTTCCCATCCCCTAGCAGCCACGAATACCTTCCGCCTCGTACTCGCCGGCGCGCTGCTCGGCGCTGCGCTGGCGCGGGCGCAGGAGCCGGTCGAGTGGCTGCAGGGCAGCAACGCCACCGCCGAGATGGCGCGCGAGACGGTGTTCGGCGGCCAGGTCATGGTCTACCGCGCCGGGCCGCCGCTCTCGCAGGAGCCCGCGGTGGTGCTGGTGCACGGCCTGGGGCAGAACGGCGCGCGCGACTGGTCGAACCTGATACCTGCGCTCGCCGCACGCTACCCGGTCTACGCGCTCGACCTGCCCGGCTTCGCGCAGTCGGACAAGGGCAACCACCTCTATTCGCCGGACAACTTCGCCCGCGTGATCGAGGAAGTGATCGGCTCGCGCACCGGCGCACCTTTCACCCTGGTCGGCCATTCGATGGGCGGTGCGGTGTCGCTCGCCTACACCGCCCGCTACCCGCAGCGCGTGGGGCGGCTGGTGCTGGTCGATGCGGCGGGCGTGCTGCAGCGCTCGGTGTACGCGGATTTCCTGGCGCGCGCCAACGCGCAGCGCGCGCTGGGCGAATCGCAGTGGCTCGACACGGTGCTGCGCGCGATCCAGCTGCGCACCGAGCGCCTGGCGCTGCCCACCGACCTGGTCCTCGGCATCCCGGCGGCGCGCGGGCGCCTGCTGCGCGGCGATCCGAACGCCATCGCCGCCTTCGCCCTGGTCGAGCAGGACTTCGGCCCCGCGCTGCGCGCGATCCGCGCGCCGACGCTGCTGATCTGGGGCACCGGCGACAGCGTCGCGCCCCTGCGCACCGGGCAGGCGCTCGCCAGCACGATCCCGGGCGCGCGCCTCGCGGTGCTCGAAGGCGTCGGCCACACGCCGCAGCAGGAGGCGCCCGAGCGCTTCAACGCGCTCCTGCTCGGCGAGCTGGACGGCCGCGCCGCGGCGCCGCCCTACGCGCTGCCCAGGGCGCGGCCGCAGGGCGAGCGCGTCGGGCGCTGCGCGCCGGGAGCGCAGGAGTTCCGCGGCGACTACGCGCGCCTCGAGCTGGAGAACTGCTCCGGCGCGCTGGTAAGCGATGCCCGCGTCGGCGTGCTGCGCGCCGTGAACGCCACAGTGCGCGTGGTGAACTCCCACATCCTGGACGGCGTCGAGGCATCCGCCTCGCGCCTGGAGCTGACCGGCGGCAGCGCGGGCGGCGACATCGCGCTCGACGCGAGCAGCCTGGACGCGGCCGGCGTGCGCTTCGAGCCCGGCGGCGCGTCGCTGGTGCGCAACGGCGGCGCAACGCCGGCCATGCTGCGCTTCTCGGTGTCGGAGGTGGTGCGGCAGGGCGAGGCGCCGCGCTACCTGCACAACATCTACCAGCTGGCGCCGGGCGAAGCGCTGGCGCGCTAGTAGTTCCTACCGCGCCGCCTCGCCTCCTGTAGTCAATCGGCTACACGCGCGCCGATTGGCGCGCCCGCGAGGTCGCGCCGTTCGCGATCGTCTGGTTAGAATCGATTCGGATGCGCCCCGGTACGCGCTACGCCCTCGAAGTCAATCCAAGAATCCCGCAGCGCCTCGCCAGGCTGCAGGAGCTCGCCTCCAACCTCTGGTACAGCTGGGACCGGCCGACGCGCGCGCTGTTCGCGCGGCTGCACCCGGCGCTGTGGGACGCGGTCTCGCACGGGCCCAAGGCGATGCTCAAGCGCATCGACGAGCAGCGCCTGCTCGACGCCGCCGCCGACCCGGCGTTCCTCGACAGCCTGACCAAGGTGCTGTCGGCGTTCGACGCGTACCTCGCCGAGCCGCCGTTCCGGCAGAACGCCGGCGGCTTCCGCGGCGAGGACCTGGTGGCGTATTTCTGCGCCGAGTTCGGCCTGCACGAGAGCCTGCACATCTATTCCGGCGGCCTCGGCATCCTGGCCGGCGACCACTGCAAGGCGGCGAGCGACTTCCAGCTGCCGTTCGTCGCCGTCGGCCTGCTCTACCGCCAGGGCTACTTCGTGCAGACGGTCGACGCCGAAGGCAAACAGCGCGCCGAGTACCACGACTCCGATTTCGACGACCTGCCGATCGAGCCGCTCGGCGACCTGCGCATCGAGATCCCGTTCCCCGACCGCAGCGTGCGGGTCAAGGTGTGGCAGGCGCGCGTCGGTCACGTGCGGCTCTACCTGCTCGACACCGACCTGCCGGAGAACAGCGCGCACGACCGCGCCATCACGCACCGCCTCTACGGCGGCGACCGCACTACGCGCCTCGAGCAGGAGATCGTGCTCGGCGTCGGCGGCGTGCGCGCGCTGCAGGCGATCGGCCTCAAGCCGACGGTCTGGCACATCAACGAGGGCCACGCGGCGTTCCTGATCCTCGAGCGGGTGCGCGCGCTGACCGCGAGCGGCCTCGCCATCGACGCCGCGGTCGAGGCGGTGGCGGCCAACACGGTGTTCACGACGCACACGCCGGTGCCGGCCGGCCACGACCACTTCGCCGACAGCGTGGTGCTGCCCTACCTGAAGCCGCTGTTCGACGCCCACGCCGCCGCGCTCGC
>DASUZH010000343.1:0-3775 GCA_036376975.1 Burkholderiales bacterium
GTGGTCTATGAGCGCCGCCCAGCGGCGCTCACCGAGCGGCAGCGAGAAGTGTTGCAGCTGATGGCGAAAGGAATGGGCAACAAGGAAATCGCGCGCCAGCTGCGAATCGCGAAGGACACCGTCAAGCAGCACGCGAAGGCGGTCTACGCCGCGCTCGGCGTCGCCGGGCGCGCACAAGCTGCGCGCGTCGCCGAGTCCCGCGGCATCAAGTTCGACTAGCAGCACTTTCCCCGCAACACTGCTGTCATCCAATCGCGTTGTCCGGCGTAGCCAGTGTGCTGCGGATGCACGGCTAAATTTCGCAGGACTTCAAGCTAACGACAGTTACCCCGGGGTTAACCCCTCAGGGGGAATGTGAACAGGTTCGTGCACCAGTAGATTTCTCCGCCGTAAGGGCGCGCAGCGCAGTCGGGAGGCTGCGCGCATCAAAGGGGGAGAAGGCGTCTGAGATTCGCGCTCGTCGCAGTCGCGGTTCTCGTTACGCTTTTCGCCGCGGGGGCGCAGGCCGGCGAGGAGCGTTACGACTATGACGCCCTCGGCCGGCTCGTCCGCGTCATCGACGAGCAGGGCCGCGTCACCGAGTACGTCTACGACGCGGCCGGCAACATCCTCCAGGTCATCGTCTCCGGCGCGGGGAGCGCGCAGCCGCCGGTAATAACGGCGTCCACACCGGCGTCCATCAGGCGCGGCGAAACGAAGACGGTACAGATCACCGGCACCGCCCTGACCGGCGCGCACGTGACGACGTCCGATCCGGGCCTCGACGTCTCCGCGATGCAGGTCACCCCAACGCAGATCACGTTCAGCCTGACGGCGACCGCGACGGCCATCCTCGGCGCGCAGACCATCAGGATATCGAGCGCCGCGGGAACGGCGACGACGCAAGTCACGGTCAACCCGGTACTGCCGAAACTCGGCATGGCGCCGCTGCCGATCGCGGTGCCGCCGACCGGCACCGGCCGCAACTTCTTCGTCACCCTGTCGAGCGCGGACAACATCGAGCACGTGGTGACGCTGGAGTCGACCGTGCCCTCGCGCATGACGGTCACGCCGAGCGTCACGTTCGCGCCGGGGCAGACCGAGCGCATCGTGACGGTGACGGGCATCACCGCCGGCAACGCGGCGATCAACCTGAGCTCGCCGCTGCTCGCCTCGACCTCCGTGCCGGTGTTCGTCACGGCGGAGTTCACCGGCATCACGACCAGCTTCGCGCCGATGCTGCAGGTCATCAAGCCGGAGCCGGCCGGTTCGACCAGCGTCGGGCCGTTCACCAGCCCGCTGGTCGGCGTGGCGAAGGGCGCATACATGGACGGCGTCGCGCCGAACCGCTTCGGCATCGGCAGCGGCCCGACCAACCTGGTGATCACCGGCAACGACCTCGGCGGGGTGACCGGCGTGACGGTCACGCCGTCGGCCGGCCTGACGCTCGGCGCGATCAGCGTGGCGGCGGACGGCAAGTCGGTGACGGTGCCGCTGACGGTGGCGCCGGGCGCGGCGACCACGCCGCGCAAGGTGGCGCTGGCCGGCCCGAACGCGCCCTACATCGTCGCGCGGCCGGGCGCGGACCAGATCCTGATCACGCTGCCGCAGCCGCAGATCGACTCGGTCGACCCGATCTTCGCCGTCACCGGGACGACCGCGATGACGCTGCTGGTGCGCGGCCGCAACCTGCAGTCGGCGGAGCGAGTCGACATCACGCCGTCGAGCGGCATCAGCATCAGCCGGCCGCCGGCGGTGAGCGCCGACGGCAGCAGCCTCACGGTGCAGGTCTCGGTGTCGCTGCTCGCGGCGCCGGGTCCACGCGTGCTGACCGTGACCACGGTGGGCGGCACCTCCGACGCCGCACCGAGCGCCGCGAACACGTTCTCGATCGTGAACCAGGTGGTCGAGGTCAACACGCCGATCGCGGCCCCGCTGGTCGGCGTGTTCAAGCAGGAGCCGCCGGCTCCGGCGCAGGCGCTCAACGCCTACGCGCCGATACTCGGCGTGGTGGTGCCGCCGGCCGCGACCACGATCTCGCCGGCGGTGGGCGTTGTCGGCACGGTGGTGCAGTTCACGGTGAACGGCTTCGGCCTGGAGGGCGTCACCTCGCTGCAGTTCGCCCCGGCCGACGGCGTGACGGTCGGCGCGCTCAGCCCGGCGGCGGACGGGTTGTCGGTGTCGGCGCAGCTCACCATCGCGCCGACCGCCTCGCAGCAGCTGCGCGAGGTGCGCCTGGCGGCGGGCTCGACGCCGGTCACCTTCACCAACGCCGCGGCGGCGCTGTTCCGCGTCAGCGCGCCGCAGGCGGAGCTCGACTCGATCGGGCCGATCGTGCTGCAGGTGGGCGCGCCGGCGGTGACCCTGACCGTCAACGGCCGCAACTTCCAGAACGCCTCGCAGCTGCGCGTCGAGCCCCCGGCCGGCATCACGGTGACGAACCTCGCGGTGAACGGCGTCGGCACGCAGGCGACGGTGACGATCAGCGCGGCGGCGGGCGCGGCGACCGGCCCGCGCGCGGTGATCCTGACCACGCCGGCCGGCGATTCGGCGGCCGTGCTGGCGCCGCAGAACACGCTCACCCTGGTCAACACCATCCAGTACAGCGTGACGCCGGTAAACGCGCTGCCGCTCGGCATCGTGCTGGAGAGCAATGCGCCGCCGGCGACGCTCGCGGTCGGGCCGTTCGTCGCGCCGAACCTCGGCGTGGTGCTCGAGGCCGCGCCGCCGGCGCCGGTGCAGGAAGCGGTGCGCGCGACGATCGTCGGCGTGGCGGTGGGGCCGTTCGCCACCGGCGTGCAGGCGCCGCCGCTCATCCCGACCTCCACCGGCACGCTGGTGATCTCGGGCGTGGCGCTGAACGACGTGACCGCGGTGCAGATCGTGCCCGCGACCGGCGTCACGGTCGGGTCGCTCGTCATCGCTCCCGAGGGCACGCAGATATCGGCGCCGCTGACGCTGAGCGCCGCGCCGGCAGGCCTGCGCGGCGTGCGCGTCCTGCGCGGCACCTCGCGCGTCGAGTTCATACCGGCGGGCTTCAATACCTTCCGCATCGGCGTCGGCGTGCCGGACATCGACTCGCTGACGCCGATCCTGGAGAGCCGCAACCGCACGTTCAACCTGGTGATCCGCGGCCAGAACTTCCAGGACGCCAGCGCGATCCGGGCCGAGCCGCCCGCCGGCCTGACGTTCGACTCGGCGCCGGCGGTCAACGGCGCCGGCACCGAGATCACGGTGCGCGTCACCATCGCGCCGGACGCGCCGCTCGGCGCGCGCGTGATCCGCGTCTTTACCCCCGGCGGCGGCAGCAACGACGCCGCCGAGCCGGCCAATACTTTCACCGTGCTGGAATGAAGGAGACCTCCACATGAGAAACCCATTCACTTCGCAGTCCGCAACGACAACCCAAAGGAGCAGTCCCATGAGAACGAGCGCCAGAAGCATCGCCATCGCGTTCGCCGTCGGCGCGTGCGTTGCGCCGCTCGGCGCTCACGCCTTCGACAGCGGCAGCACCGGAGCCGACGGGGCCTTCAGCCCGACGGTGAGCGGGCCGGTGCCGCTGCCCGCGAGCGGCATCTTCAACTTCACCACGGTCAACATCCCCGGCGGCGTCACGGTCACGTTCACGCGCAACACGACCAACACGCCGGTCGTCATCCTCGCCAGCGGCAACGTCACCATCGCCGGCACGCTCAGCGTGAGCGGCGGCGCGGCGCCCGGCGTCGGCGCGGCGGGCGGCGGCGCGCAGGGCGACGACGGCACGCCCGGGGTCGGCGGTCCCGGCGGCTTCGACGGC
>DASUZH010000344.1:0-6721 GCA_036376975.1 Burkholderiales bacterium
GACGACCAGGATGTAGGGACCGCTCGCCAGCAGCGCGAAGTGGTTGAAGTCCTTCAGCACGTCGTACTGCATGTTCTGGTACAGCCAGGGCGAAATGACCAGCGGCGTGCCGGAGATCAGCAGGTTGTAGCCGTCGGGCGCCGACTTGGCGATCTCGTTGGCGCCGATCGTTCCGCCGGCGCCGGGGCGGTTCTCGATATACACCTGGCGCCCGAACGCGGCGGACAGCCTCGGCGCGAGGAGCCGCGCCGGCGTGTCGGCGAAGCCGCCGGGGGAGAGCGGCACCACCAGGCGGATCGGACGTGAAGGCCAAGACTGGGCAAATACACCGGTGGCTGTTGCCAAGAAAACCAAGGAAAGAAAAACGCGAGTCATCCGCGGTATACCGCCTCGGGCAGCGTGAAGTACGAATGCAGGATGTGGTACACGCTCATGTAGTTCTTCTGCTGGAAGCTGGCGTGCGAGATCCCTTCCATCACCGAGAACTGCTTGTCCGGGTGCGGCAGGCGCTTGTAGAACTCGATCAGGTCGTCGAAGCTTGCGATGCCGTCCCACTGCCCGCGCATGACGATGGTCGGCACCGGGATCTGCGCCGGGTCGACCAGCGGAAGCCTGGAGCACATGTCGACGTAGGTGCCGGTCGGTACCGAGTCGTCGAGCTTGAGGATCTCGGTGGCGAACGCGTCGATGGTGGCCTGGTCCGCGGTGCCGGGATGATCGCGGTTGAAGATGCTGTTGACGAACGCGCGGTCGATCGGCCGGCGGTTCTTGGCCTGGAACTCGGGCAGCCGCTTCCTGCGCTCGACCAGCGTGGGGGCGCCTTCGCCGGTCCACACGAACGCATCGAGCGCCAGCTTCGCCACGCGCTCCGGATGGCGCTGGGCGAACAGCGCCGCCTTCAGCGCGCCCGAGGAGATGCCGTACACGTGCAGCTTTTCATGTTTGGATTTCTGCAAAATAAACCGGGAACCGGCTTCGAGGTCGTCGGCGCCGTTCGGGATGTCGAAGTTGATCGGACGCGACTTGTCGGAGCGGCCGTAGCCCTCGTTGTCCATCGTCCAGGTGTCGAAGCCCTTTTCGGCGAACCATTCCATCGCCGAGGAATGCGGCCGCCCGGGCACCTGCAGGTCGAACGTCGGCTGCGAGGCCATCGATGAGCCGTGCACGAACAGGAGGGTGCCGCGCGGGTTGGCGAGCGCCGACGGCTTGTGCCATAGAAAGAGCTTGATGTCGCCCTTCTTCGTCCAGTGCTCGGTGCCCTTCATCGGTGCGTGCGCCTTCTCTGTATGGGAGGAATCCCCAATTTTATGCAAGAATCCGCGGGCCTAGAGGAGGAGACTCGATGGCGATCGACATCGGGAAGCTGGACACGTTTCCCAAGCTGCTGATGCACCACGCGCGCGAGCGCGGCGGCAAGCCCGCCATTCGCGAGAAGGATCTCGGCATCTGGCAGACCTGGACCTGGGGGCGCTTCGCCGACGAGGTGCGCGCGCTCGCCTGCGGCCTCGCCGCGCAGGGGCTGAAGCGCGGCGAGCACATCGCGCTGGTCGGCGACAACCGCCCCCGCATCTACGCCGCGATGTGCGCCGCGCAATGCCTGGGCGCGATCCCGGTGCCTCTCTACCAGGACGCCGTCGCCACGGAAATGGCCTTTCCGATCCAGAACGCGCAGATCACGCACGCGGTGGTCGAGGACCAGGAGCAGGTCGACAAGCTGCTCGAGATCCTGCCGCAGTGCCCGACGCTCAAGCACATCTACTACGATGACCCGCGCGGCATGCGCCACTACACGCAGCCGCAGGTCGCGGCCTACGACGAGCTGATCAAGGCGAAGGTCGATGCGGCGGTTCTCGACGGCGAGATCGCCAAGGGCGCCGGCGCCGACCCGGCGGCCATGTTCTTCACCTCGGGCACCACCGGCGCCGCCAAGGGGGTCGTGCTGACCCACCACGCGCTGATCGATCGCGCCAAGGCGGCGGCCGAGATGGAAGGCCTGGGCGACGACGACGTGGTGCTCGCCTATCTGCCGCCGGCGTGGATCGGGCAGAACATCTTCTCCTACGCGCAGCCCTTCGTCACCGGCTACTGCATCTGCTGCCCCGAGGCGGCCGAAACGGTGATGACCGACATGCGCGAGATCGGGCCGACCTACTACTTCGCCCCGCCGCGCGTGCTTGAGGCGCTGCTTACGCAGGTGTCGATCCGCATGGAGGACGCCGCGGCGATCAAGCGCTGGCTTTACCGGAAGTTCATGGCGATCGCGAACCGGGTGGGCGGCGCGCTGCTGGACGGAAAGCCGGTATCGATGGGCGACAGGTTTTTGTATTTTGTTGGAGATGTTCTCGTCTACGGCCCGCTGCGCAATGTCCTCGGCATGAGCCGCGTGCGCGTCGCGTACACGGCGGGCGAGGCGATCGGCCCGGACCTGTTCAAGTTCTACCGCTCGCTCGGCATCAACCTGAAGCAGCTCTACGGCTCGACCGAGACCAGCGTGTTCGTCTGCATCCAGCCCGACGGGCAGGTGAAGCCCGATACGGTCGGGCCTGCGGTTCCCGGGGTCGAGCTCAAATTCACTCCCGAGCGGGAGCTGCTGATCCGCTCGCCCGGCCTGTTCAAGGAGTACTACAAGAACCCGCAGGCGACCAGCGAGGCAAAGGACGCCGAAGGCTGGTTCCATACCGGCGATGCGGGCTACGTCGACCAGGACGGCCACCTGAAGATCATCGACCGCGTGAAGGACGTCGGCAAGCTCGCCGACGGCACGCTGTTCGCGCCGAAGTACCTCGAGAACAAGCTCAAGTTCTTCCCCTACATCCGCGAGGCGGTGGCCTTCGGCCACGGCCGCGACCGCGTCTGCGCGTTCATCAACTTCGACATGGACGCGGTGGCGAACTGGGCCGAGAAGCGCAACATGCCGTACTCGGGCTATACCGACCTCGCCTCGCGCGACGAGGTGTACGACCTGGTGCGCGAGTGCATCGAGCGGGTCAACGCCGACCTGGCGCAGGAGCCCGAGCTCGCCCACTCGCAGATCCACCGCTTCCTGATCCTGCACAAGGAGCTCGACGCCGACGACGGCGAGCTGACGCGCACCCGCAAGGTGCGCCGCCGCCACATCGCCGAGCGCTATGAGCCGCTGGTGGCTGCGCTCTACGACGGCAGCCCCACGGTGCACGTCACCTCGCAGGTCAAGTACGAAGACGGCCGCACCGGCGCCTTCTCGGCCGAGCTGAAGGTGCGCGACGCCAAGACCTTCGCCCCGGCGGCGGCGAAGAAGGCCGCATGAGCGGCGCGCGCCGCATCGGCGAGGTGGTGCTGTCCGTGCAGGACGTCTCGCTCTCCTTCGGCGGCGTGCGCGCGCTGCAGGAAGTCTCGTTCGACGTGCGCGAGCACGAGGTGCGGGCGATCATCGGCCCCAACGGCGCCGGCAAGAGCTCGATGCTGAACGTGCTGAACGGCGTCTATCACCCGCAAAAGGGCACCATCCGCTTCCGCGGCCAGGAGTTCGCGGACATGGAGTCGCACCGCGCCGCGGAGATGGGCATCGCGCGCACTTTCCAGAACATCGCGCTGTTCAAGGGCATGAGCGTGCTCGACAACATCATGGCCGGCCGCAACCTGAAGATGCGCACCAACCTGCTGCTGCAGGCGCTGCGCATCGGGCCGGCGCTGCGCGAGGAGATCGAGCACCGCGAGGTGGTCGAGCGCATCATCGACTTTCTCGAGATCCAGGCCTACCGCAAGATGCAGGTCGGCCGCCTGCCCTACGGCCTGCAGAAGCGCGTCGACCTCGCGCGCGCGCTGGCGATGGAGCCGAGCGTGCTGCTGCTCGACGAGCCGATGGCCGGCATGAACCTGGAGGAGAAGCAGGACATGTGCCGTTTCATCCTCGACGTCAACGACCAGTTCGGCACCACCATCGTGCTGATCGAGCACGACATGGGCGTGGTGATGGACATCTCCGACCGGGTGGTGGTGCTCGACTACGGCCGCAAGATCGGCGACGGCACGCCCGACGAAGTGCGCGGCAACCAGGCGGTGATCGACGCCTATCTCGGAGTGAAGCACTAGCATGAGAAAGAACTGGCCGGTCATCCTGCTCGGCGCGGTGCTGCTGACGGGGCTGGTGCTGCCGCTCGCGACCGGCGCCTCGCCGCCCGGGTTCTACATCGAGGTGCTGCTCGGCGGGCTGATGGCCGGGGTGCTTTACTCGCTGGTCGCGCTCGGTTTCGCGCTCATCTTCAAGGCCTCCGGCGTGTTCAATTTCGCGCAGGGCGCGATGGTCCTGTTCGCCGCGCTCGCGGTGGCGCGCCTCGCCGAGCGGATGCCGCTGTGGGCGGCAATGCTGCTCGCGCTGGCGATCATGGTGGTGCTGGCCTGGCTGATCGAGCGGCTGGTGCTGCGCCCGCTGGTCAACCAGGAGGGCGTGGCGCTGCTGATGGCGACCCTCGGCGTTACCTACTTCCTCGACGGCTTCGGCCAGACCGTATGGGGCAGCGACATCTACAGCATCGAGCTCGGCATCGCCAAGGAGCCGGTGATGGTGCTGGAGAAGCTGTTCCAGGGCGGCATCCTGGTGAACAAGGAGGATTTCGTCGCCGCCGTCGTCGCCGCGGCGCTGGTGCTCGGCCTTGCGCTGTTCTTCCAGAAAACCGCCACCGGACGCGCGCTGCGCGCCGTCGCCGACGATCACCAGGCGGCGCAGTCGGTAGGCATTCCGCTCAACCGCATCTGGGTGATCGTCTGGTCGGTGGCGGGGCTGGTGGCGCTGGTCGCCGGCGTGATCTGGGGCTCCAAGCTCGGCGTACAGTTCTCGCTCTCGCAGGTCGCGCTGAAGGCGCTGCCGGTGGTGATCCTCGGCGGCTTCACCTCGGTCACTGGCGCCGTCATCGGCGGCCTGATCATCGGCGTCGGCGAGAAGATGGCCGAGGTGTTCCTCAGCCCGATCCTGGTCAAGACCTTCGACCTCGCCGGCGGCGGCATCGAGAACTGGTTCGCCTACGTGCTGGCGCTGCTGTTCCTGCTGGTGCGGCCGGAAGGCCTGTTCGGCGAGAAGCACATCGATCGGGTCTGAACCATGCTCTACCGCGAAAACGGCCAGTTCAAGTCGACCTACAGCTCGGACCAGCAGATGCTGCCGATCCTGCAGGACCGCGTGCTGATGGGCGCGCTGCTGGTCGCCGCGTTCGTCGCCGTGCCGCTGCTCATCTCGGACTACGTCTTCCTTTCGCTGCTGATCCCTTTCCTGATCCTCACGCTGGCGGCGATCGGCCTCAACCTGCTGGTGGGCTACTGCGGCCAGATCTCGATCGGCCACGCCGCGTTCATGG
Organism: Burkholderiales bacterium; assembly: GCA_036376975.1. Classification (GTDB taxonomy): domain Bacteria; phylum Pseudomonadota; class Gammaproteobacteria; order Burkholderiales; family SG8-39; genus SCGC-AG-212-J23. The sequence continues at coordinate 5,331 of DASUZH010000344.1, forward strand.
CGGTAGGCGCCTACGCGGCCTACAACCTCTCGCAGCGCATCCCGCAACTCAACTTCCTGGTGGTGCTGGTGCTGGCCGGCCTGATCGCCGCCGCGGCGGGCATCCTGTTCGGCCTGCCCAGCCTGCGCATCAAGGGCCTGTACCTGGCCGTGGCGACGCTGGCGGCGCAGTTCTTCATGGACTGGCTGTTCGCGCGCGTGAAATGGTTCACCAACTATTCGCCGTCCGGCTCGGTGTCGCCGCCGGCGATCGAGCTGTTCGGTTGGGTGATCGACTCGCCGCCCGAGAAGTACGTGTTCCTGCTCGGCGTGCTGGTCGTGTTCACGCTGCTCGCCAAGAACCTGGTGCGCGCCCACATCGGCAGGGAGTGGATGGCGATGCGCGACATGGACGTGGCGGCGGAAGTGATCGGCATCCGTCCGGTGTACGCGAAGCTCACCGCCTTCGCGGTGAGCTCGTTCTACGTCGGGGTCGCCGGCGCGCTGTGGGGCTTCGTGCATCTCGGCTCGTGGGAGCCGCTCGCGTTCAACCTGAACCTGTCGCTCAACCTGCTGTTCATGATCATCATCGGCGGCATGGGATCCCTGCTCGGCAGCTACTTTGGCGCCGCGTTCATCGTCGCGCTGCCGATCCTGCTCAACCAGGTGCCGGCCTGGCTGGGCATGCCGATCTCGACCGAGATGGCCTCGCACCTCGAATTCATGATCTTTGGCGCGCTGATCGTGCTGTTCTTGATCGTCGAACCCCATGGCCTGGCTCGTTTATGGGCCATCGGCAAGGAAAAGCTCAGGCTGTGGCCTTTCCCGCATTAGCGGGGTTATCATCCTGTTCGACCTTTACTGGAGGAGGGTTGAAATGAAAGCCAAATTCGCCTGGCTGGCCGCTTCGGCCGCCATCGCGGCGGCAGGCAGCAGCGCCGCCCTGGCACAGGCCAAGGAGCAGTTCTTCCCGGTGCTGTCGTACCGGACCGGAGCCTACGCGCCGAACGGCGTGCCGTTCGCCAACGGCTACGTCGACTACCTCAAGCTGGTCAACGCGCGCGACGGCGGCATCAACGGCGTCAAGATCACCTACGAGGAGTGCGAGACCGGCTACGCCACCGACCGCGGCGTCGAGTGCTACGAGCGCCTGAAGGGCAAGGGCCCGACCGGGGCCACCGCGTTCCATCCGCTGTCGACCGGCATCACCTTTGCGGTGACCGACAAGTCGTTCAACGACCGGATCCCGATCATCACCACCGGCTACGGGCGCGCCGATTCGGTTGACGGCACCGTGTTCGGCTGGAACTTCCCGCTCGGCGGCACCTACTGGGACGCCGCGGACATGCTGGTGCAGCACGTCGGCAAGAAGGAAGGCGGCCTGGACAAGCTGAAGGGCAAGAAGATCGCCCT
>DASUZH010000345.1:0-4768 GCA_036376975.1 Burkholderiales bacterium
GACCCGCCGGATCGCGGTGCACTTCTGCCCGGCCTTCTGCGTCATGTCGCGCACCACGTCCTTCAGGAACAGCTCGTACATGTCGCTGCGCGGCTCGGCATCGGGGCCGAGGACCGCGGCGTTCAGGCTGTCGGCCTCGACATTGACGCGCACCGAGTGGCGGATGACGTTCGGCAGCGCGCGGATCTTCATGCCGGTGTCGCCCGAGCCGGTAAAGGCGAGCACGTCCTGCGCGCCGAGGTGGCTCAGCAGGTCGCGCGGAGCGCCGACGAGGAGCGACAGCGCGCCGTCGGGCAGCAGCTTCTTCTCCGCGACGATCTGCATGATGCGGTGCGCGACCATCGCCGAGCTGGTGGCGGGCTTGCTGAGCACCGGCATGCCTGCGAGCAGCGCGACCGCGGCTTTCTCGGCGAAGCCCCAGGCGGGGAAGTTGAACGCGTTGACGTGCACCGCGACGCCGCGGCGGGGGACGAAAACATGCTGGCCATGAAAGCGCGCCGAGCGCCCCAGCTGGATCCCGTCGCCGTCGGCGAGGATTTTCCTGGAACCCAGGGCCACTGAATATTCGGCATAGGCCAGCAGCGTGCCGATCGCGCCGTCGACGTCGAACTTGGCGTCCGAGCGGGTGTTGCCGCCGTTCGCGATGCCGAGCTCGAGCAGCGCGTCGCGCTCGGCCTGGATCGCGTCGGCGATTCCCTTGATGAGCGCGCCGCGCTCGGCGAAGGTCAGCGCGCGCAGCGCCGGCCCGCCGGTGCCGCGCGCATAAGCCAGCGCCGCGGCGAGGTCGATGCCTTCGCTCGATGCCTGCGCGAGCGGCTCTTCGGTGGCCGGATTAAGAAGGGTTTGCGGGGAGGAACTGCCGGCGAGCCACTTGCCGCCGGCGAAGCTGCGCAGCGTTTCCATGCCGCGCATTCTCTTCGATTTCCCGGTGCACTTTAGTTCACCCCGGCGGGGGCGGCGGAGGCGGCGGCGGGCGTCGCGTGACCTGGCGCGGGGCCTCGCCGGCGGACGGCACCTTGTGTCCCTTTGCGTACATGCACTGCTGGTAGGTGAAGTCGTATCGCCGTTGCAGGGCAGGGTCGCTGCCTGAGTCGGAGTCGGCGACCTTCCGGCAGGCGGCTTCATCCACGCGAAACGCGTCGTAGCTCTTGCTGCTCCCGGGGAGCACGAGAACGCCGGGCGACAGGGGCGGAGCAGAGGCGCAGCCCGCCAATGCCATGGCGGCAACCGCGAGCGATCGCCTCATCCGCGTGGCGTCGGCGAGACCTTCTGCCAGCCGCCCGGGCAGGTCTTCACGTACGGGTAATAACCTTTTGATTGCTCGCAGTAATACCACCAGTCGGCGGAGCGGTTCCCCACCGCCTCGGCCCGCTCGACGTACACGGGAGGCGAAGAGCGGACCACGCCGTAGTAATAAGCGGGCGGGGGCGGCGCGTAGTAGACGGGCGCGGGATACCAGAGCGGAAAGCCGAAGCTGATTCCAATCGCCACGCGGCCTCCGGCTGAGGCCGACTCGCTGAAGGCTGCGCCCAAGGCAAGCGCGGCCGCAAGAAGCGCGAGCTTTCTCATCCAGGGCAGGCTACACCCCGCCGCGGCGGGCAGGTGTGACCGATTGTTACCGCGCAAAAGCCCTTGATTTGCAGTACAGTATCGTCAAATTAGTTTGGGGTCCAAACTAAATGCGCCACAACGTTTTGCTGCACCTGAAAGTCAACGGCGAGGCTGCCGAGACCTCGGTCGCGCCGTACAAGACCCTGCTCGAGGTGCTGCGCGAGGACCTCGACCTGACCGGGACCAAGCACGGCTGCGAACTCGGCGAGTGCGGCGCCTGCACCGTCCTGGTCGACGGCGAGCCGCAGCTTTCCTGCCTGGTGCTGGCGCTCGAATGCGAGGGACGCGAGGTGCAGACCATCGAGGGCCTGGCGCGCGGCCCGGAGCTGCATCCGCTGCAGGCCGCGTTCACCGATTTCGGCGGCTCGCAGTGCGGCTACTGCACCCCGGGCGTGATCATGACGGCGAAGGCGCTGCTCGAGCGCAATCCGCATCCGAGCCGGGAAGAAATCAAGCAAGCCACGGCGGGGAATCTTTGCCGCTGCACCGGCTACAACCAGATCGTCGAAGCCGTCGAGGACGCGGCGGCGAAGCTGCGCGCGGAGGCGAAATGAAGAAGCGGCTGGACGTCGTCGGCAAGCCGCGCCGCCGGGTCGACGGCCGCGCCAAGGTCACCGGCGCGCTGCGCTTCGCCGACGACCTGCGGATGCCGCGCATGCTGCACGCCAAGCTGCTTCGCTCGCCGCACCCTCATGCGGTGATCGAGAAAATCGATACCGACAAGGCGGCGAAGCATCCCGGCGTCCACCTGGTGCTCACCGGCAAGGACTTCCCGGTGCCCTTCGGCATCATGCCGGTGTCGGTCGACGAGTTCCCTCTCGCGCCCGAGCGCGTGCGCTACGTCGGCGACCCGGTGGCCGCGGTGATCGCGAAGGACGAGCAGACCGCCACGGAAGCTTTGCATCTGATTGATGTTTCTTACCGGATCCTTCCCCCGGTAGCCGATCCGGTGCAAGGCCTGCAGAACCCGGAGCCCCGCATCCACGACTACGGCGAGCAGGGCAACATCCATCGCAACCAGTCGTACGAATTCGGCGATATCGAGGAATCCTTCAAGAGATCAGATTTTGTTTTTGAAGATCTGTTTTTTTATGAAGGCAATACCCATTTGCCGATGGAGCAGCAGGCCTCGCTCGCCTTCCTCGACCAGGACGGCAAGCTGCAGATCTCCTCGAGCACGCAGAACCCGCACTACCTGCACCGCCAGCTCGCGCGCGTGCTGCAGTACCCCGAAGCGAAGATCCGCGTCGTAGCCACGCCCAACGGCGGCGGCTTCGGCGGCAAGTGCGACCCTGGCGGCCACGAGTTCGTGGTGTGCAAGGCGGCGCTGGTGCTCGGCCGCCCGGTCAAGATCGGCCTGACGCGCGAGGAAGTGTTCTACGTCCATCGCGGCCGCCATCCGGTGCTGATGAAGATGAAGACCGGTGTGACGAAGGACGGCAAGCTCTCCGGCATGCACCTGCAGACGCTGCTCGACGGCGGCGGCTACGGCTCGCACGGCCCGGCGAGCACCTTCTACACCGGCGTGCTGACGCCGGTGACGTACCACTATCCGCGCTTCAAGTTCGAGGCCTGCCGCGTATTCACCAACAAACCCGCTTGCGGTCCGAAACGGGGACACGGCACGCCTCAGCCCCGGTTCGGCCAGGAGGTGCAGCTGGACAAGATCGCCGAGAAGCTCGGCATGGACCCTGCCGAATTGAGGTTAAAGAATTTAGTAAAAGAAAATTCATTGACGGCGAGCTGGCTGCATGTCGGCACGACCCAGCTTGACGCGTGCATCCGCAAAGTCGTCGAGATGTCCGGCTGGAAGGCGCGGCGCGGAAAGCTCGGCAAAGGGCGCGGGCTCGGCCTCGCCTGCAGCACTTACATGTGCGGCGCGGGCGTGGCGATCTACTGGAACAAGATGCCGCACTCGGGCGTGCAGGTCCTGCTCGACCGCTCGGGCACGGTCATCGTCTACTGCGGCGCGACCGAGATCGGGCAGGGCTCGGACGACGTGCTCGCTGCCATCGTCGCCGAGACGCTCGGCGTCGATACCGGCGTGGTGCGCGTCGTCACCGGCGACACCGGTATCACGCCGGTAGACCTCGGCTCCTACTCGAGCCGCGTCACCATCATGGCGGGCAACGCTGCGGTGCAGGCCGCAGAGCGGCTGCGCGTCAGCCTGGCGGGAGCGGTCGCCGAAACGCTCGGCACGCTTCCCGACCGGGTGGTGTTCGCGCAAGGCAAGGTATTCGCGGCGGAGGACTCGAATCGCGCCATGTCGTTCGTCGAGGCGGTGGCAATCGCGGAAGCCGCGCTCGGCACGCTGTCCGCGGTCGGCTCCTATTCGCCGCCCAAGCCGCCGGGCAAGTACAAGGGCGCCGGCGTCGGGCCCTCGCCCGCGTACAGCTTCAGCGCCTGCGTGGTGGAGACCGAGGTCGACGAGCGCACCGGCTGGATCCACGTGCCGAAGATCTGGATCGCGCACGACATCGGGCGCGCGCTGAACCCCACGCTCGCGCGCGGCCAGGTCATCGGCGGCGTCTACATGGGGCTGGGCGAAGCGCTGATGGAGGAGCAATCGTTCCGCCGCCTGCCGGAGAAGCTCTCCGGCGCGCTCGTGCACCGCGCGCCTTCGATGCTCGACTACAAGAGCCTCACCGCGCTCGACATGCCGGACGTCGAGGTGGCGCTGATCGAGGATCCCGACCCGAACTGCCCGTATGGCGCGAAAGAGGTCGGGCAGGGCCCGCTGCTGCCGGTGATGCCGGCGGTGGCGAACGCCATCTACGACGCCGTCGGCGTTCGCATCGATGAAATCCCCATCACGCCGGACAAGGTGCTGAGGGCGCTGGAGCGAAAAGACAAGCGGGTCGGGCCGGAAAGCTTCCCCGCGGTGCCGTATCCGGAGCCGACGTTCGTCCTGCCGCCCTGGGAAGACGGCGATGGCAAGGAGACCAAGCGCAATGCTGCGGCTGCCGTGGTTTGAGCACCGCGCCCCGCGCTCGGTCGCGGAGGCGGCGAAGATCCTGGCGGGCGAGGGGCCGCGCGCCATGCTCATCGCCGGCGGCACCGACCTGCTGCCGAACATGAAGCGGCGCCATCAGGCGCCGCAGGTGCTGGTTTCGCTCAGGCAGGTCGATGAACTGAGGAAGCTGAACGGGGTTTTTGG
>DASUZH010000346.1:0-5247 GCA_036376975.1 Burkholderiales bacterium
GACTACCCGAACGTCGACGGCGTCGTCGCCCTGACGCACAAGACCGGCTGCGGCATGGCGAGCGAAGGCGAAGCCACCGATATCCTGCGCCGGACCATCGCCGGCTATGCGCGGCATCCGAACTTCTTCTCTTCGCAGCTCGTCGGCCTCGGCTGCGAAGCGAACCAGGTCAACAACCTGCTCTCCGCCCACGCACTCAAGCGCGGCGACAAGTTCGGCGCTTTCACCATCCAGGAGAAGGGTGGCACGCGCAAGGCAGTGGAGAACGGCATCGCCCGAGTGAAAGAGATGCTGCCGGAAGCGAACAAGGTGAAGCGCCAGCCAGTGCCGGCGAGCCACTTGATCCTCGGCTTGCAATGCGGGGGGTCGGACGGATACTCAGGCATCAGCGCCAACCCGGCGCTGGGCGCGGCTGTCGACCTCCTGGTGCGCCATGGCGGCACCGCGATCCTGTCCGAGACGCCGGAGGTCTACGGCGCCGAGCACCTGCTCACGCGCCGCGCGGTTTCGAAGGAGGTCGGCGAGAAGCTGATCCGCCGCATCAAGTGGTGGGAGGAGTACACCGCGCGCAACGGCAACGAGATGAACAACAACCCGTCGCCGGGCAACAAGGCGGGCGGCCTCACCACCATCCTCGAGAAATCGCTCGGCGCGGTGGCGAAAGGCGGCACCACCAACCTGGTCGACGTCTACGAGTACGCGCAGCCGGTGACCGCCAAGGGCTTCGTCTACATGGACACGCCGGGCTACGACCCGGTGTCGGCCACCGGCCAGGTGGCCGGCGGCGCCAACATGATCTGCTTCACCACCGGGCGCGGCTCGGCCTACGGCTGCAAGCCGTCGCCCTCGCTCAAGCTCGCCACCAACACGCCGCTCTTCGTCCACCAGGAAGAAGACATGGACATCAACTGCGGCACCATCATCGACGGCACCGAGACCATCCCGCAGGCCGGCGAGCGCTTCTTCAGGATGATCCTGGACACCGCGTCGGGCAGGAAGTCGAAGTCCGAGGAGTTCGGCTACGGCGACGACGAGTTCGCGCCGTGGACGCTCGGCGCGACCATGTAGCGCCCCGCCCCTGGCAATCCGCTTCTACGTCGACGCGCCGCTTCGCGCCGGCAGCACCTGCACGCTGCCGGAGGATTCGGCGCACCACGCGATCCACGTCATGCGCATGCGCGAGGGGGACGAGACGATCCTGTTCAACGGCCGCGGCGGCGAATACGCCGCGCGCGTCGCCTCGATCCAGAAGCTGCGCATCGCGCTCGACGTGCTGCAGCACCGGCCGGTCGAGCGCGAGTCGCCGCTGCAGGTGACTTTGATCCAGGGCGTCTCCAGCGCCGACCGGATGGATCTCACCATCAGGAAGTCGGTCGAGCTGGGAGTCGGCGCAATCCATCCCGTCCTCGCCACCCGCTCGGTGGCGCGGCCGAAGGGCGAACGGGCCGACAACCGGCGCGCTCACTGGCAGAAGGTGGTCATCTCGGCCTGCGAGCAATGCGGGCGGAATCGAATCCCACCTGTCCAGCCATTGGTTTCCGTGACCGATGCCCTGCGGGCCCTTCCGTCCGAGGGCTCGAAAATTCTGCTCTCCCCCCAGTCGGACCTGCCGTTCTCGAAGGCGATCGAAGGGAAAAGCAGCTTCGTGATCGCCGCCGGCCCGGAAGCCGGCTTCGACGCCGATGAGGAAGCGGGGTTCGCGGCGGCCGGCTTCACGCCGGTGAAGCTCGGCCCGCGCGTGCTGCGCACCGAGACCGCGGCGCTTGCCGCGCTCGCCGCGCTCAGCGCGTTGCGTGGAGATTTCTAGACAGCAGGTCGGCCAGGCGGGCGTTGCCGTTCGAGCGCGCGATCTCGACCGCGCCGCGGCCGTCGGCGTCGCGGCTGCCGAGGTTGACGCCGCGGCCGGCGACGAACAGCTCCACCGCCAGCTCGTCGTCGCGCTTCACCGCCTCGAGGTAGTCTTTGGCGTCGAAATAACGCAGTCCCATGGCGGTGAGATCTTTCCGGGCTTGCAGCGAAGCGTCGGCCGACACCCGCGGCCCTTTCCCGAGGTCACGCCGCGCAAGACCCATCACGTCGCTCGCGATCGAGGCCACCTTGGCGCGATGCTCTACCGGCATGTCGGCCGTCATCTCGTTGAACAGACCGATGGCCGCCTGGTTCGCTTCCGGGTTGCGCCCGGCGAGGACGTCGTCCATCGCCTTCAGGCCGGCCACCGGGTCGTCGGACTGCGCGGCGAGGCGCACGAACGCCTGCACCAGCGACAGCATGTGGCCGAAGGCGGGCGCTTCGTCCTCGGCGGCCGAGGCGGGAAGCGTCGGCAGGAAAAGCGCGGCGGCGAGAAGGACGCGGATGAGTTTCATGGCAACCTCCAGGACGTCAGGATAGCGCAGCCGACGCGCCGCGCGTTTCCTAAGTAGAATTTGTAAAAACTACAGCCATGGCCAATCAACATCCCGAAGCCTTCGTCCGCTGGTTCCGCCAGGTCGCGCCCTACGTGCACGACTTCGGCGGCCGCACGTTCGTCGTCGCGTTCGGCGGCGAGATGGTGGCCGAGCGCGCGCGCTTCGCGAGCTTCGTGCATGACATCAACCTGCTTGCGGCGCTGGAGATCCGCCTGGTGCTGGTGCACGGCGCGCGCCCCCAGGTCGACGCCGAGATCAAGGCGAAGGGACTGCGCTCCAAGTACGCGCAGGGCCTGCGCATCACGGACGAGAACGCGCTCACGGCGGTCAAGCACGCCGCCGGCGCGCTGCGCGTGGAGATCGAGGCGCTGCTCTCGCAGGGGCTGCCGGACTCGCCGATGGCGCGCGCGCGGCTGCGCGTCTCCACCGGGAACTACATCACCGCGCGCCCGATCGGCGTGCGCAAGGGGGTCGACTTCCAGTTCACCGGCGCGGTGCGCAAGGTGGACGCGGACGCCCTCAACGCCCACCTCGACGCCGGCGACGTGGTGGTCGTGCCGCACCTCGGCTACTCGCCCACCGGCGAGGTGTTCAACCTGTCCTGGGAAGACGTGGCCGAGAGCGTCGCGGTCGCCCTGAAGGCCGACAAGCTGCTGATGTACACCGACAAGCTGCCGACCGGGCGCAAGGGGGACGTGCTGAGCGAGCTGACGGCGCGCGAGGCGGAGGCGCTGCTCAGAAAGCCCGACCTCACCTCGCCGCAGACTGCGCGCGTGATAGAGCACGCGGTGCGGGCGCTCGGCGGAGGGGTCGGCCGCGCGCACGTCATCACGCGGCGGGTGGAGAGCTCGCTGCTGCTCGAGCTGTTCACGCACGAGGGCGTCGGCACCATGATCAACGCCGAGCCGGTGGAGAAGCTGCGCACGGCGCGCATCGAGGACGTGCGCGGCATGCTGGCGCTGATCGAGCCGCTGGAGGCGGAGGGCACGCTGGTCAAGCGCAACCGCGAGCTGCTCGAGTCGGAGATCGGCAACTTCCTGGTGGTCGAGCACGACGGCACCATCGTCGGCTGCGCGGCGCTCTACCCCTTCCCCGCCGACAAGAGCGCCGAGTTCGCCTGCCTGGCGGTGGCGCCCAACTACCGGGACGCGTCCTACGGCGAGCGCCTCCTCAAGGCCTGCGAAGAGCGCGCGAAGAGCCTCAAGCTGCGCAAGCTGTTCGCGCTGACCACGCACGCCGCGCACTGGTTCATCGAGCAGGGTTTCCGCGCCGGCGAGCCATCGGCGCTGCCATCCGAGCGCCAGGCGCTCTACAACTGGCGCCGCAACTCGAAGGTGTTTTTGAAGCGCCTATAATCGGCCTATGGCTCGAATGGTGAATTGCGTGAAGCTCGGCCGCGAGGCCGAAGGCATGGAGTTTCCCCCCTATCCCGGCGCGCTCGGCAAGCGCATCTGGGAGAGCGTGTCGAAGGAAGCCTGGGCGCAGTGGCTCAAGCAGCAGACCATGCTGGTGAACGAGAACCGGCTGAATCTCGCCGACCCGAAGGCGCGGAAATACCTGATGGAGCAGACCGAGCGGCACTTCTTCGGCGGCGGCGCGGACACCGCGTCGGGCTACGTGCCGCCGCAAAAGTAAGCTACTCGAGGATTTCCTTCTCGACTTCCTCGATGGCGATGTGCCGCACGTCGCGGCCCTTCACCATGTAGACCACGTACTCGGCCATGTTCTTGGCGTGGTCGCCGATGCGCTCGACCGCCTTGGCGATGAACAGGATCTCGAGCGAGCGCGAGATGGTGCGCGGGTCTTCCATCATGAAGGTGATCAGCTGGCGCATGATGGCGCGGAATTCGTCGTCGACCGCCTGATCCTGCTTCACCACCCGCATCGCCTCGGAAACGTCGAGGCGCGCGAAGGCGTCGAGCGACTGGCGCAGCATGGCGAGGGCGCGGTCGGCGACGTGCGAGAGGTCGATGCGCGGCATGTGCAGCCGCTCGGCGGTGTGGATCAGCTTCGCCATGCGGGCGATCTTCGCCGCCTCGTCGCCGATCCGCTCCAGGTCGGTGATGGTCTTCACCACCGCGATCAGCAGCCGCAGGTCGCCGGCGGCCGGCTGGCGCCGCGCGATGATCTGGCTGCAGGCCTCGTCGAGGCCGACCTCGAAGGCGTTGACGCGGTGGTCGTCGGCGATCACCCGGTCGATCAGCGTCATGTCGCCGGCGATCAGGCTCTCCACCGCCCGGGTGATCTGCTCCTCGACCAGGCCGCCCATCTGCAGCACGCTCGAGCGCACGTTCTCCAGCTCGGCGTCGAATTGCTTGGACGTATGTTCAGCCATGGCCCGCCACCCTAGCAGCCTGATATTTCTGAAATATTACGCTTTCCGGGCGGTGACCGCGCGGACGCCCGACGGCTCGGCGAGGAGCAGCAGGTCCGCGGGGCGGCGAGCGAAGAGGCCGTTGGTGACCACGCCGGCGACGTTGTTGAGGTCGGACTCCATCGCCGGCGGATCCAGCAGCGTCAGGCCGTGGCAGTCGAGGATCAGGTTGCCGTTGTCGGTCTTGAAGTTCTCGCGCAGCACCGGATGCCCGCCCCGGCGCAGCAGGTCGCGCCCGACGTGGCTGCGCGCCATCGGGATCACCTCGACCGGCAGCGGGAACTTGCCGAGCACCGGCACCAGCTTGGAGGCGTCGCAGATGCAGACGAACTTGCGCGCCACCGCGGCGACGATCTTCTCGCGCGTCAGCGCGCCGCCGCCGCCCTTGATCATGTGCAGGTTCTCGGTCACCTCGTCGGCGCCGTCGACGTAGACCGGCAGCTCCTTGACGCTGTTCAGGTCGAACAC
>DASUZH010000347.1:0-5976 GCA_036376975.1 Burkholderiales bacterium
CGGCGGCATCACTACCCGGCAGGAAATCGAAGCGCAGGCGGGAAAGGTGGATGGCGTGATGATCGGCCGCGCCGCGTACCACAACCCCTGGGTGCTGGCCGACGCGGGCAAGACACGCGCCGAGGTCGCCAAGAAGATGGCGTCCTATTCCCAATCGGCGATTTCAAGCGGGTATTCGCTAAGGAACATCACCCGCCACATGCTGGGGCTCTACCACGCCACGCCGCGCGCCCGCCTCTGGCGGCGCATGCTGTCCGACGCCGCCCTGCTGCAGCGAAACGACCCGGGACTCATCCTGCAGGCGCTCGACGCCGTCGAGAGCGGCGGGAGTATGATGATGGCTGCCTAGGAGGTACCGCATGTCCGCCAACCTCAAGTTCAAGTCCACCTCGGTCAAGGACCGCGTCAGCAAGGAAGAGTGGCAGTACCGCGTCGATCTCGCGGCCGCCTACCAGCTCGCCGGCATCTACAAGTGGACCGACCTGATCTACACCCACTTCTCGGCGCGCGTGCCGGGGACCGACGACTTCCTGATCAACCCCTACGGCATGATGTTCGACGAGATCACGGCGTCGAACCTGGTGAAGATCGACGAGGACGGCAAGGTGCTCGACGACCCGCTCGGCATGGGCGTCAACGAGGCCGGCTTCATCATCCACAGCTGCATGCACAAGGCGCGGCCCGAGATCAACTGCGTGATCCACACGCACACGCGCGCCGGCGTCGCGGTGTCGGCGATGAAGTGCGGCCTGCTGCCGATCAGCCAGCACTCGATGATGTCGCAGCCCGAGGTCACCTACCACGACTACGAGGGCATCGCGCTCTACAAGGAAGAGCAGGCGCGCATGGCGGCCAACCTCGGCAAGACGTCGAAGGCGATGATCCTGCGCAACCACGGCCTGCTCGCGCTCGGCGAGACGGTGCGCCAGGCGTTCGAGATCATGTATTACCTCGACGCCTCCTGCCAGATCCAGATCGACGCGCTGGCCGGCGGCCTGCACAACATCCACACCATGTCGGAGCAGGCGGCGAAGACGGCCTACGGCCAGTTCCACCGCGCCGACCGGCCGGCGGATCACAAGGACTGGCCGGCGCTCCTGCGCATGCTCGACCGCAAGGGAATCAAGTACGCTGAATAGCGGGCGCGCGTCTCGCGGGTAGCTGCAGCACCGTCAGCATCGCCAGCACGTTGAACGTGGCGGCGACGTAGAACACGTTCTGCGGCAGGTCGTGGTCCATCAGCCAGCCGTAGAGCACCGGCGTCGACAGCGACCCGACGTCGAGTCCTGAGTACACGAACCCGTACACCCTGCCCGTCGCTCCCGGCGGCGTCGCCGCGCGCACGATCAGGTCGCGCGACGGGCCGGTCGCGCCCGCGGAGAAGCCCGCCAGGCCCAGCAGCACCGGCAGCGCCGCGCCGGGCAGCCAGCCCGTCGCCACGAGGAAGATCCAGAACGCCGCCGCCGCCAGCCCGCCCGCGGCGACGAAGCTGTGGCGCGAGGTACGCGTGGCGATGAAGCCGCCGACGAAGATTCCCAAGGCCGAGCCGACCATGTAGGCGGTGAGCGCGCTCGACGCCAGCGCCGTCGTCACGCCGTACTGCACCGTCATCGCCGCCACGCTGAAGCTCTGCAGGCCGGAGAGGCCGGCGGTGTAGATCGCGAAGTAGAGAAAGCACATCACCACCGGCACGGTAAACAAGACTGTCAATTCCTTGTTGCCCTCCGGACGCTTCACTATCTGCTCTTGAATGTGCAAGCGCTTCCAATTTGCCAGGAGGAGAAAGAGCATCAGAGCTCCAACGCCGGCCGCGGCGTAGAGCGCGACGTGCCAGCCGAACAGCGCGCCGAGGCCGCCGCTGAAGAGCGGCGCCGAGGCGTAGCCGAGCGAGCCGGCGATGCCGTGCGCGCTGTAGGCGTAGCCGAGACGCTCCTGCCCGACGCGCGCGTTGAGGATCGAGAAGTCGGCCGGATGGAACACGCTGTTGCCGAGGCCCATCAGCGCGGCGGCGAAGACCAGCATCGGGTAGCTCGTGGCGCCGCCGGCGATCAGTGTGCCGAGCGCGAGGAAGGCGACGCCGCCGGCCAGCACCACGCGCCCGCCGAAGCGGTCGACGGCGAACCCGGCGAGCGGCTGGAACAGCGCCGAGATGGCATAGAACAGCGTCACCACGAAGCCGAGCGCGGCGTACGACACGCCGAGCTCGTCCTTGATCAGCGGAAACAGCGGCGCGACGATCAGCTGGAAGAAGTGGCTGAGGCCGTGCGCCAGCGCCACCAGGCCGATGACGATCGCGTCAGCGGACTTCGGCGATGAAGGATTCGATTGCAGATAGCACCTTCTCGGTCTGGTCCTTGAACGGGCTGTGGCCGCAGCCGGGCAGCTTGAGCAGCTCGCAGCGCTTCACCTTGCGCTTGATGTCGTCGAGTTGCTGCATGGTGCCGTATTCGTCGTCCTCGCCTTGAATGGCCAGCACCGGCGCCTCGATCGCAGGCAGATAGTCGTCGCGGATGTCCCAGCTCGGGAAGCCCGCGTCGAGCCAGACGTCGGCCCAGCCGTAGAACGTCTTGCGAGCGTCGCGATGGTACTTTCCCAGCCGATCCTTCAGATCGGTGGATTCGAAGGTCTCGACCGCCTTGCGAATCGAACTGAGGCAGATCGGTTCGATGAATACGTGCGGCGCCATTGCCACCACGGCCTTCGGCTTGAACCCAGCGCCCGCGTGGATGAGCGCGATCGAGGCGCCGTCGGAATGGCCGATGAGGACTGGGTTGGTGATGTTTAGATTATTCAGAAATTCGGGGAGGGACTGCAGGGCCTCATGGTGCATGAACTGGACGTCTCGCTTCGCCTCAAGCACGTCCGACTGTCCGTAACCGTAGCGGTCATAGACAAGGGCACGGCAACCGGTGGCCGCGGAGACCCTCGCCGGGAAGTCGCGCCATTGCTTGATCGAGCCGAGGCCTTCGTGGAGGAATACGAGCACCTGCTCTCCGCTGCCCACCCATTCGTAGTTGAGGGAGCGGCCGGCCGCATGCACCGAAGGCATGGGACGAATTTAGCACGCAGGCGATAATGCGCCGCGATGCGTTTCACCGCCTGGCTGGTTCTCCTCGCGACGCTGCTGCTCTGGTCGGGCAACTGGATCGTCGCGCGCGCCGTGCGCGAGGACGTGGCGCCGGGCTTCGCCACCGTGTGCCGGCAGGTGATCGTGGTGGCGATCCTGCTCCCCTTCGTTTTTTCTTCATTGAGAAGAAAACTAAGGATGCTGAGCGCCCGGGACTGGAAGCTCCTCGCCGGGCTCGGCTTCGCCGGCGGCGGCGTCCACCTCGGGCTGCAGTGGCTCGGCCTGCACTACACCACCGCCACCAGCGCGGTGCTGTTCCTCTCGACCGCGCCGATCTTCGTGCTGCTGATGGCGGCGCCGCTGCTCACCGAGCGCATCGGGGCGCCGCAGTGGGTCGGCGTGGCGGTCTCCTTCGCAGGGGTGGCGACCATCGCCGCGCACGGCGACCTGTCGCGCCTCGCGGCGCTGTCGTTCAACCGCGGCGACCTGATGGCGCTCGCCTCGATGGCTCTGTGGGGCGCGTACACCGTCATGCTGCGCCTGCGGCGCGACCCGCTCGACGTGCCGGAGCTGATCGTGATGGTGTGCGGCTTCGGCTTCCTCTTCATGCTGCCGTGGGTGGCGCTCGAGGGCGGGCCGCATCGCCTGAACCTCGTGGCGGCGGGCGCCATCGTCTACTCGGCGATCTTCTCCATGCTGATCGCCTACGCAGGCTGGAGCTACGCCGTGTCGCGCATCGGAGCGGTGCGCACCGGCGCGACCATGCACCTCATGCCGGCGATGGGCGTCGCGCTCGCGGCGCTGTTCCTCGGCGAGTACCCGCAGCTTTATCACTTCGTCGGCATCGGGCTGATCCTCGGCGGCGTCGCGCTGTCGTCCCGCTCTTCTCAATAGAATAGGCGCGGGAGGGATTCCTTGGAGCAGCCCCGCAGCCAGTTCGCGCTCATGGCCGAGCGGCGCTTCGCGCCGTACTTCTGGACGCAGTTCTTCGGCTCGTTCAACAGCAACCTGCTGAAGAACGCGCTGATCGTGCTGATGACGTACCACGCGGCGCGCTTCGCAGCCGAAGGCAGCATGTTTGCCGGCATGCAGCCCGGCGTGCTGGTCAACTTCGCCGCCGGCCTGTTCGTGCTGCCCTTCATCCTGTTTTCCGCCACCGCCGGCCAGGTCGCCGACAAGTACGACAAGGCCGCGCTGATGCGCCTGATCAAGGCCTGCGAGGTGGCAGTGATGGCGCTCGCCGCCTGGGGTTTCCTCACCGCCAACCTCGGCCTGCTGTTCGCCGCGCTGTTTCTGGTCGGCACGGAGTCGGCGTTCTTCGGCCCGATCAAGTACTCGATCCTGCCGCAGACGCTGCGCGAGACCGAGCTGGTGGGCGGCAACGCGCTGGTCGAGACCGGCACCTTCGTCGCCATCCTCTCCGGCACGCTCGCCGGCGGCTGGCTCGCCTCGCTCGGCGACGCCGGCCCCGGCGCCGCCGCGTCGGCCGCGCTGGCGCTCGCCGTCGCCGGCCTCGCCGCGGCCTGCCTGATCCCCCGCGCGCCCGCTTCCGACCCCGGCCTCGCCATCGACTGGAACCCGCTGCGCGAGACGGCGCGCAACTTCACCGCCATCCGCGGCAACCGCGCGGTGTTCCTCTCGATCCTCGGCATCTCGTGGTTCTGGTGCTACGGCGCGCTGTACCTGTCGCAGTTCCCGGACTTCGCGAAGAACGTGCTGCTCGGCTCGGAGACCACGGTGAGCGCGCTGCTCGCCACCTTCTCGGTCGGCGTCGGCATCGGCTCGCTCGCCTGCGAGCGGCTGTCGGGCCACAAGGTGGAGATCGGCCTGGTGCCGTTCGGCTCCATCGGGTTGACTCTTTTCGGCGTCGACCTGTTCTTCGCCGCGGCCGGCGAGCTCGAGCGCGTGCGCGTGTTCATCGACCTGCTGCTGCTCGGCGTGTTCGGCGGCTTCTACATCGTGCCGCTCTACGCGCTGATCCAGCAGCGCACCCCGAAGAGCCACGTCTCGCGCGTGGTGGCCGGCAACAACATCCTCAACGCCGTGTTCATGGTGGCGGGCTCGATCGCCGCCATCGCCATGCTGAAGGCCGGCCTCGGCACGCTCGACATCCTGCTCGCCGCCGCGCTGCTCAACGCACTCGTCGCGATCTACATCTTCAGCCTGGTGCCCGAATTCCTGATGCGCTTCATGGTGTGGATCCTGATCCACTCGGTGTACCGCGTGCGCAAGTCCGGCGCGGAGAACATCCCCGACGAAGGCGCGGCGATCGTGGTCTGCAACCACGTCTCCTACGTCGACCCGCTGGTGATCAACGCGGTCTGCCGCCGGCCGATCCGGTGGGTGATGGACCACCGCATCTACCGCACGCCGCTTCTCGGCTTCTTCTTCCGCACCGTGCGCGCCATCCCGATCGCGCCGGCGAAGGAAGACGCCGAGGCGCTGCAGGAGGCCTACGACGCGATCGCAGAGGCGCTCGCCGCCGGCGACGTGGTCGGCATCTTCCCCGAGGGCCGGCTCACCACCGACGGCGAGATGAACGAGTTCCGCTCCGGCATCCGCCAGATCCTCGAGCGCTCGCCGGTGCCGGTCGTGCCGATGGCGCTCTCTGGCCTGTGGGACAGCGTGTTCGCCCGCAACCCGGATCGCAGCATCCAGGGCTGGCTGCCGTTCGCGAAGATCGGCCTCGACATCGGGGCGCAGGTGGCGCCTGCCGCGGCCACGCCCGAGCATCTCCATTCACTGGTACTGCAGCTACGTGGAGCCGAAGGAAGGTAAATGGGGACAGACCCCATTTTTATCATCTAGGCGGAAACCAGTCGGCCCCGCGAAAGCGGGATAAATGGGGTCTGACCCCATTTTTCTCATCTAGAGCTTCATCGCCTTCCAGTAGCCGGTCAGCTCGAGAT